>CAYXQX010000570.1:0-3041 GCA_964467485.1 uncultured Porphyromonadaceae bacterium
GATCGATGATAACACGGAGCAGAACAGGCGAATTTCCATCCGAATATTTCTTACTTTTGAAGTGAACAATTTTGACGCTTGCCATAGGAGCAGGGGGTTTAGTTTTTAACTACGGTATAAACATAGTATAAACAAAATTGGAAAACAAGGGAAAACAAAGAAATATAAAGAGCAAGTAACTAGCCTGTTAGTCAATCATTAAACCAATAAGAATAGTCAAATCGCACGCTTTGGGAGCAGGGGGTCGGGAGTTCGAATCTCTCTACCCCGACAACTAATAATCAAGCGATTACAATCTTCAAGGATGGTAGTCGTTTTTTTTATTTGATACACAAATTGATACACATCGCATTCCAAAAGTGCCATTTGATCTATCCTTGGTTTATTATATCCCTAGCAATTTAAGTCAATATGGGACGCCCCTCAACAGGACACTTAACCACCTTAGAATGCGCAAGGATTAACCTGACTGATCTGAAGAGAGACGGCTTAATTGTCAACGGTCAGGACAAAATGAGCAAGCTAAGCTGGAATACAAGCGAAGCCATCACGGCTTTGGCTAGTTTGTCGGGTGAAAATAAATACCTCAGATTGGCTTATGCTATAACTGTGGAGGATAAAAGAACAGAGTACGACTATAAGATTGAGATAACTACAATACCCTCCAGTCTTGGCAAGGGTGAAATATTGTACTTTGTATGTCCCGAGACAGGAAAGAGATGCAAGGTTCTATATAGGGCTTATGGTTGTAATATATGGAAGTCGAGGCAGGCTTATTCATTGCCTATTTACTACCCAACTCAGGTCAAACCGAAGTGGCAGTATTATCTTGATAAGCGAAATGAACTAACTGAGACAGCCAAAGAACTATCTGAGAGTATGCTATATTCCAACAAGAATGGCAGACGAACCAGAAAACAGGTTAGACTAGATCAACTTGAGCAAAGAATAGCCCACCATGATCGTAAATTCAAAGAAAACATACCCAAAACAGTGCTGGCAGATATAGGTCTGGACTATATTTGACCCACCCCCCCTCTTGATTTCAGAATTGATTTGGTTAACCCAGTGGACGTCCCAGCGCGGGGGATTTTGGAAATCTGCCCCCAATTAATAAGAAAAGTAGATTTACTTTTTGTCCAAAGATGTCATATCGACATCAAGTTTCTCGGCTAATTTTTCTAGAATAGCCAGTTGTTTACTTTGCAAATTTATCCTTTCATTAATCTTCCAGTACCAACAAGCAACTTCTCTTAGTAACAAGAAGACTAAAATTACAATTGCACTTAGAGCAACAATTAGGATAATTAGAGATTGCGTATCCATCTTTTTATAAATTAGTTTTCTATAAATATGATAAATCTTTACTTTACGGTATTTTCAATAATTGGTAGAAGCTTTTTCGTAACAGGATAATAATTCCCATCACTTCCAGCCTTCACAACTAGTTTTACTAAGTAAATGGTTGCGCTAGTTGTTCCCGTTACTATCGTGGTATAGACTTGACAAAACTCCCAACCTTTTGTGCTCATGTAATTCAGGGCGTCAATCATACTATTAAACTTCTTTTTATTACCAGATTCCCCATCAACAATCTGAGACGAATTAAGTCCCAAAATCCCTTTATATTCTCCCATGTCAATAGTTACTTTAAGTTTGGATACGCCTCGAATTCCCACTATATTGCAATAGATTGTTTGGGTACTATCAATTTGAACTTCATTCTTAATCATCTCGTTCTCTTGTCCAAATATTGAACACGAGATAATTGAGAATAAGCCCACGAGGCTAATGATTCTTGTTGTTTTCATATTGTTTAATTTGTTTTGGTTTATTGGTGGGATGAAATTAGCGACAAGCATTGATTTATCCTACTCGTGATCTGATAATTCAGCAACTTCTAATATCTCCATCATACAATACTCACAGTCTTGCACATGATGTTTGATACTTTCTGGATGGTCAGAATTAATCCCATTTGGCCATTCCGCAAACTGGGCTATTTCGTTTTCATCAAGGTGTTTCATAACAGTCTTTTCTTATAAAGATGCAGAAATGAGGGGGAAATGGGAAAATGTACTCATATATTTTACTGGTAAATAATAAACTTCATTACGGTTGATTTAGCTAACTTTGGATAAACCTAACGCAAAGCCATGAAGTGCCGATATATATTATTACTGATAGCCCTGATAATATTGGGCTGTGAACGAGAAGACACAAAGCCCCCCAAAGTTGATTTTATTTCTCCCGAGGAGAATGTCACAGTTTTTGAGCGAGATACAGTCTTAATAGAAATTGATGCCACAGACAATGATGAAGTATTTGAGGTGAAGTTGTTGTTAGATGATTTAGAGATATTTAGCACTCATACTTCCCCGTATACATACAATTTACTGACAATTGGGAGACTAGGTGAGCATGTATTAAAGGCAGTTGCTGTTGATCCTTCTGGAAATGAGGGAGAGTCGAAAATGATATTATTAACTATTCTGCCAAACACAAAACCAGTTGCAGTTTTTACATTTTCTCCAGAGTTTGGGGTTATCAATGAAAGTGTTGTTTTTAATTCATCTGAGAGCCACGATGACCAGGATGCAATATCAGACTTGGTGTTTCGATGGGACTGGGAATCAGATGGTGAATGGGATACGGATTTCTCCTCCACGGTTGAGGCTATTCATGAATACGCCTCCCCAGGAAAATACATGGTAAAGATGGAGGTAAAGGACAGGCAAAACAATACAGATATCACATCGGCAGAAATCTTGGTAAGAGGAGTTTTCATTGATCCAAGAGACGAGTATAAGTATTTAACTGTTGAAATAGGGGAGTACACTTGGTTCGCTCAAAACTTAAATTTTAATAGTGGTTCTTGGTGTTATGATAATTCAGATGAAAACTGCAACCAATACGGAAGGCTTTATCTGTGGGAGGAGGCAGTAAAATCTTGTCCTGAAGGCTGGCATCTATCAAACGAGGAGGATTGGCAAACATTAGAGTCTGATCTGGGGATGAGTTCAACTGATATTCTTAGGATT
>CAYXQX010000571.1:0-3041 GCA_964467485.1 uncultured Porphyromonadaceae bacterium
TTTCAAATAGGCTGATATGTAAACTTTTTCTTTCATTTCAGTTCAATAATTTGTGGATAAGTAAAGTAGTTATATGATGCATCAATAAAAAATCTATCTGAATCCTCCCTCTTTAAATTCAAACCTTGCCGATGCTTTTTGAAGATCTTGAAATTATTATTTTGAGCTTTTCCTAATCTTAGAATTGACGAAGGATTAAATGCTGCATTTTCAACAAGGTATATTTCTGGAATTTTTTGAGCTCCTCCCAATTCTTCCATGATTAGATTTGTGATTTTCCCAATACCAGTATGAGTATCATTTGTCAGGACATTTTCTATACATCTGATTAAAATACCTCCGTATCGCTTATTTTTATTATCACCGCATGTTATGTCAATACCTTTTTGCATTAATCTTTCATATTTATCGGGGTTTTTAAAACGATGGAAATAAAAATTGGAATTTGTCAGCTGTCTATTATTCTTATGAGAGTAATAATCTGTGTGTTTTTCTGAATAATAGTAAAACTCTATTTCTCTGATCCAATATTTGTGTTCAGGAGTTATTAATTGAAATTCATTCAGTAGGGCTTTTGCTATTATGTCAAATTCGGGAGAGAATTCTCTTTTAAAGGAATGTTCATTTATTGTTAAGATATTATTCATGAGACGGCACTGAGTCTATGGTTTGGATGCTTGGTATTTCCTTTACAAGTTAGTCATTTTTCTTTTTTGCATAGCATTTTCGCTATCTTCAATGCTTAAACAAAAAGCTATATGTCCGACATCAAACGCATCACAGAATTCCTGATCAATTTCCGCAATGATCGCGATTGGGAGCAGTTTCATAACACTAAAGATTTGGCGATTGCCATTGGTATTGAAGCTGGTGAATTGAATGAATTATTTCTTTGGAAAACACCTGAACAGGTAGAGGAAGTGGATAAAGAAAAAGTTGCTGATGAGCTATCTGATGTTCTTGTTTATTCATTGATGCTTGCGCATAAGCAGGGTTTTGATGTAGAGAAGATAATAATGAACAAGATGAGGAAGAATAGGGAAAAATATCCTGTTGATAAGGCTAAGGGTAACGCTACAAAATACACAGACTTCTGATGCTTATTTATAAGGGTACTTCCGACGCATTTATCGACGATGTTAAATTCAATCGTATCGCCGATATTATGGATGAAAACTCTTTTGAAACATGGACATGGGATTGAGAGATTTAATAGGTTTATGCAGAGCCGGATACGACCAGGAAAAAAGTTGTTGGAACATGCACATAAAATTATAACCAGTGAGCCGGTTTTTTCTCTTATTAATGAGCAGGTGGTGGCGAGAAATGTCATTATTACCAAACTAAAACGTGCTGAGAGAAGGAAGGAGAAATCTGTTGTAATTGTTCAGGGTGGCCCAGGAACAGGAAAATCTGTAATTGCTTTAAACATTCTGGCTGAAGCAGCTGGAAAAGGGAAAACGGTTAGTTACGCCTGTAAGTCTAAGTCTTTTACTGAAGGGCTAAAGAAAATGGTTGGAGGGACTGCGGGTTTACTCTTCAATAATCTGTATCGATTTGTGCCATCTAAGGTTGATCCTGATCAATATGATTTATTATTGGTTGATGAAGCCCATAGAATCCAAAAAAGCTCAAATTTTCAATACACAAAAAAACATGACCGAACGGATATGCCCCAAATGGAGCAACTTATTCGTGCTGCAAAAACATCAGTCTTTTTTGTTGATGATTGGCAAAATGTACGTTCTCAGGAGATAGGTTGCCGGTTATTGCTGGCCATGGAGTGATCCAAATCCAGATGGCAGTCTTGTTGAAGATGTGGTTATTGGCGATTTCGCCATGCCCTGGGAGGCAAAAGAGGGCAAGAAGGTTCAAAAAGGAATACCATTCTGGTACCAATGGGCCTATAAACCGGGGGGTATCAATCAGATTGGTTGTATTTATACTGCCCAAGGGTTTGAGTTCGAATATATTGGGGTTGTTATTGGGACTGATCTAAAATATGATGAAGAAACGGAATCACTTGTAGGAGATATCAGCCAAACAAAGGATCCAACTTTAAAACGTAATAAGGAGACCTTTGACCAATTCGTGAAGAATATTTATAGGGTTCTTTTAACTAGGGGGTTAAAAGGGTGTTATGTTTATTTCGTTGATAAGGAGGTTGAGGCGTTCTTTAGGCGAAGAATGGAATAGAATTAGTATTTTTACCTTGAATTTAATGCATCATGAATTTCGCAATAGCGGAATACCAACCGAGCGGCACGCCACGGTGGTTCAGAATGCGGGTCGGGCTGATCAAAAAAGTGTAAGCCAAGAACATCCCAATTTCTATGATGCACATGTGTAATTTTAAAACTATGTGCAATGAAAAATTATTATGAGAATGGATCAGAAGCAAGGAAGGTTGATTTATCCAAACCTGATCCTTATGGCTATGAGAAATTATTCCGAGGTATGGAAGTGGAGGAGCTTGTTAAGAGATTCAATGATGAGGTTGGTAAGACTGCTTGGGTCACAGCCCGGGGTTATTGTCTTACTGCTCTCTTTCAAGAGTTATTATCCAGAGGGATTGATTGTTCTGCCGTTGGTGACGAGCAAAGATTTTCGCTGGCTAAGGAGGTTGTGTTGTTGAAGAACAAACTTGTCGTTAAAGGATCTGATAGCATGGTGGATGGCGAGGTATTAGGAGCTAAACTCCACAAGTAGAAAAACTTTGACCTTTGCTCTTGATGCACCGATAAAGAGCTGGAAATAGTCTTTGCGCTCTATCGGATTGGAACAAACAATAAAGACGATATCCCATTCGAGCCCTTTGGCTTTCAGCATCGTTGTATACCTGATTTTTCCATTTTGTTATTACAACATCCTCTCCATAATTTTTGCCGGAATCAAAAAGGCCAAGCTCCGCATCGTGGATGAGCTGGATTATACCCTGACCGGTATTTAGCCGGAGATTTGAAAAGATGTTATAGGATGCTGCACTGGCCATGAACATATCCCGCGTGCGTATGTATGCATCAAGATCTCCTGAAGAGGGG
>CAYXQX010000572.1:0-3025 GCA_964467485.1 uncultured Porphyromonadaceae bacterium
GATCCCTCATTGGGGTTTAACCCCGTTTGCCAAAGGCAGGGATAGGGATAAGATTGTGGCCGGGGTTGAGGCTTACAATATGGTTATGAAGGAAGAAACACTGAAGAAGGGAGTCGGATTTATTGATATATCCGAAATATCGAGAAAGGCTGCAAAAGACAAGTCTTACACGGCAAAGGATGGACTGCACTATTCCGGTAAAATGCATAGTCTTTGGGTGGATGAAATAATTAAAGCAAGAATAAATTAGTATAATTATCCTGATGGAAAAGTTTTATAAAAAAGCTCTGGAATTTGATAAAAAGGATGAATTATCAGGATTCAGGTACAACTTTGATGATGATGAAGAGCTGATATATCTGGACGGCAATTCATTGGGTAAGTTACCAGTTAGAACCATTGATGTCGCTGCTGATGTGCTTAAAAATCAGTGGGGTAAACGCCTTATCAGAAGTTGGAATGAGAACTGGATGGATCTTTCCGGTTCGATTGCGGCAAAAATCGCTAAAGTTGTTGGGGCCCGTGAGGATGAAACCTTTGTTGGGGATTCAACATCACTAAATCTTTTTAAACTGGCATACGCTGCTCTTAAGGCTAAATCAGGAAAAACAAAAATTATCTCAGATGATATAAATTTCCCTACCGACCTGTATGTTCTGCAATCCTTGGTAAATCAGCATTTTCCCGGTCATACTATTAGTTTGGCTACAAGTGAAGATGGTATTACAGTTGAGGATCATAATATTCAGGACCTACTAGATAATAACACTGCATTGCTCACACTTTCTTACGTAGCATTTAAAAGCTCCTTTATGTACGACATGGAAAGGATTAATGATATGGCCAGAAAAAGGGGAAGTTATGTGATATGGGACCTTTCCCATGCAGCCGGTGCAGTGCCGGTGAAGCTTAATGAAACAGGTGCTGATATGGCAGTTGGATGCACCTACAAGTACCTTAACGGTGGTCCGGGAGCACCGGCTTTCCTATATGTGAGAAAGGATTTGCAGGAAAAGCTTGTTAATCCGATCTGGTCGTGGTTCGCCCATGAAAAACCCTTTGATTTTGATCTGAAATTTCAAGCCAACCCGGGAATACAGAAATTTGCGGTAGGTACACCCCCAGTGCTGTCAATTGCAGCAATAGAGCCCGGACTGGATATTATTCTGGAGGCTGGAATAGACAGGCTGCGAGCTAAAAGCCTTGAACAGAGCAGGTTTCTTATCGAGATGGTAAAAGAGGTGTTGCTTCCTCTGGGTTTTCGATTTGCATCACCTCTTGATGAGGAGAAGAGAGGATCACATGTTTCTATTCAACATCCAGATAGTTTTAGGATAAACAGGGCCATGATAGAACCTATTGGCGATGCTGTCCCAATTATCCCCGATTTTAGGCCACCGGATAATATCAGGATAGGGATAGCTCCTTTGTATAATTCTTTTATGGAACTCTATTATACAGTTGAGAGAATAAGTGCGATAGTAGAAACAAAAGAATTTGAGAAGTTTGGGGAAGAAAGGTTGGAAGTGACTTGAAAAAATACATCTCAATACTAAGAGGAATAAACGTCGGGGGCAAACGGAAAATCCTGATGGCTGACTTGAGGGGCCTTTACGAAAAATTGGTTTTCCAGAATATCATTACATATATCCAGAGCGGTAATGTGATTTTTGATTCTGTTTTGGAAAGACCAGCAAGTGAGATTGAGGGGGAGATTACTCAGGCTATTGCTCAAACCTTTGGATTTGATGTTCCTGTGATTGTTAGGGGAGTGGAAGAATTGGAATTAGCAATTACCTCAAATCCCTATTTTGTTGAAGACGCTGATATTGAAAAGCTCTTTCTTACATTTTTGCGGGAGGAACCGAGCCGAGATTTAATTGATGGAATTAGTAATATTGATTTTAGCCCGGATAAATTTGAGATCATTGGGAGATGTATTTTTGGATTTCACTCAGGTAAATACCATGAATCTAAGCTCACAAACAATTTTTTTGAATCTAAATTAAAAGTATCTGCTACTACTAGAAACTGGAAAACAGTACTTAAACTTCTGGATTTAACGAGACCAGAGTAAATAGTACCGTTTGATATATCCCTACTTCAAATTCCTGAAAGTGAATAGTCCTGCACCACCATGTGCAACAAGAAAAGAGCCGCAAACCAGACCAAGCCAAAATTCGCCAATAAGATGTCCATTAACAGAAGCATCTGAAGCATAAGAAATAACTATGCAGGCTAAAAGAGTTACGCCAGCGGTAATGTTTCCAACTTGGTTAAATAGCAGCCTTTCCCGTTCATCCGAATGTTTTTTCCCAATGAAAGGATGGGCAGCCAATAAGGCAAATGCTACCATTCCCAGATTTGCGAATAATAGGACTGCCACTAAAGTAATGGTGCCCACGCCTAGTTCATAAATAAATCTTTTTTTCATTTTGATACCTCCTGAGATAAGTGAAAAATGTCCTCAACCTTACAATCAAAGAAATCTGCCATACTGAGTGCCAGTTTTACTGAAGGGTTGAATTTTCCTTGTTCGATGGCTATTATGGTTTGTCTTGATACTTGAAGGTTATCAGCAAGATCAACTTGGGTGATGCTACCTTTGTTGAATCTCATTGATTTTAAATTGTTCACTAAATTTTTTTTCATGTTTTCTTAATAATACAGTGCAAATGTATATAATAGTTAACAAAATGTAAAGTATTATAAACATAAATTAAATCACAGAAGAAATAATATCACCATTGCTCCCTTTTGATTGGTGATATTGAAAGCAAGATTATATTTTTGAGCTAAACTAGAAATAACAATGGAGAGTGAAACCATAAAAAACATCGACTATTCAGGAAGTGCTCTGGAAAAGGGGGAATATGACAGTTGCAGATTTGTGAATTGTAATTTCGCCCAGTCAGATTTATCTCACATTACCTTTATCGAATGTGAGTTTGATGGTTGTGACTTCAGCATGGCTAAGTTAGCGAATACAACATTTAGCGATATAAAGTTTATTTCTTGCAAAATG
>CAYXQX010000573.1:0-3018 GCA_964467485.1 uncultured Porphyromonadaceae bacterium
TTGACCTTTACCCAGGTATTCTGGTCATTTGGTTCAAATACAACATGTTGAGTCCCTTTTTTAGTGGATTCTTCAACCATATTGTAAAGCCTTTTTACGGAAATATACCGCCAATCATTGTCATTTCCGGCCAGTGTTCTGGCTCCCCATACCAATATTCCCCTGCCTGTAAAAGACCTTATCGCATTAACAGACTTCCCGGAAGAATGAACATTTAATTGGTCCTGGTCTGTGTCAGATATTTTTACGACAGGATTAGTAACACTTTTAACAACAATGTTTGCCGGTGCTTTCCATACTCCCCGGTTTCGATCGGTACTTGCATATATTCCAGCCATGGCTGCTGAAGGAGGTAAAACAATCCTGTGCTTTTCAATCTCTTCAATCACTTTGTTATACAAGTCTTCATCGATATGAAATAGGGAAGTCCCTTCCAAAACGGAATTTCCTACGGGTGGTATGTCCTTTTTCAAGAAAGTATTGTCTCTTAGGCTATCTCCGGCTACCGGAAGGGAAGCTGCATCAAAAGTCAGACTATACTTGGTTTCCAACCAGGGATAATAGGCTGCACCATATTTAAGATTTTGCACTCCTATACCGGGACGGAAACCTTCCTCCACCCTTGGGGAACCCTGGCTTGATATGCGGTTAATCACATCATTTCCATCAAGACGATAATCCTGATCTCCCCGGTAAATATCACAGATTAGCATCCTGTCCTTAAGTTTTGCAGCCTGCGCTAAAGCAAGTCTGTAAAGTTCATGAAAATCATTCGCGGAGTTTAATGAAGTTGCATCGGGAAACAGGATAAGGTCTGGTTCATCCAGTTTTTCCAGTACATCCAGACCGGCTTTTAGTTCATGCTTTAATACTACCGGTATTTCAAAATAGGCCCCTGAAGATATGATGTAGCAGTCTCTACCTCCATTATCAAAAAACAGACGCATACTGTGATACATCTTATAAATGCAATCAGGTTTGGAAGGGATCAGCCTCACCTGACCAGAAATGATCTGAACGCTGAAATCTTTCGTATAGGGTCCGCCGAATATCTGTTCATATTCTGAAAATGATTGTATCCGTGTTGGAATATTTACCAGTTCATGGCCCTTATTTAAGGTTTTTTCTGTATACCCGATAAAGGCAGGTAAACCGGTTTTTACAGCTTTAATTTCCGAGGGGAATTCAGCTGTTTCCTCAACATATACACCAGGTGTTAAATAGTCTGGCATTTTATTTTGTTTTGAAAGAAAGTTTAGCTCCTAAATTAATTACAGGTTTTTCTACATATTATTTGTATTTCAAGGTATAGATAGCTTTTATGAGATATTAAAAATTTTATTTCTCAATAAAATTGAGTGATCCTTTTATAGGATAACGTTCGGCGGTATGGGTAGTGCCGCCTTTCTGTTTGCTGGTTTCTAATATTTAAAGGCACAAATTTTCCTGTTAAAATTTCAGTTAATTATAAAAAAGCGGCATTACCTATGACCGCCTGTTATCGGCTGGCGATTCTTATTCTATCCTGTATCTTTTGTTTACATAATAAATGATTTAATCGTTTGAAATAACTGTGAATCAAAATTATCCAGTTGTACAATGTAGTCTTGAAAAGAAACGGAAACTTGTACTCTGGAACTGTCAGAACCCAGATAAATAAATTCAATAAATGTAAGCAGAGGTTTTGGAAAATTATTTCTTGGGAAAAAGAAAAATACCAAATCCTACCGTCAGGAACAGGTAAATAAATCCAGCACCTAATCCAAGCGAGTTCACTGTTCCATTAAAATAAAAGATCATAACGGTAATAAACCCAATTAGGTCATAGAAAAATAAATCTAATACAATGGCCTGACGAACCGACCCTTTTTCAGCGTTTCGGCCAAACCAGCAAAGCAACATATTACCAACAAGAGTAGCGCCGTAAAGTCTTGCCAGGTATGCCGCTCCTACTCCGAAAGTAACTCCCATTAATGTAGAGAACTGCTCGGGGATAAAAAGGAAAATCGGGAAAATTGCCAGACAAATAATTGCTTTGATGACCATAATAGTTTTAAACTTCATAATGATAGATTTAATGATTAATACTAGAGAATCTGAAATATTTTTTATTAATATATTGATAATAAACGCTTGCCGATAACTACATAATACACCAAAGGCTTAAAAATAACGTAATCATTATATGTCAAATCCTATATCAAATCTTTATAAAACATGAGCCAGAAATTTCTGTGGATTTCTTTTGGCGATGATATTAAAGTCATCACCAAATACCTCTTTAAATTGCTTGACATTTTCGCTAAAATCGTTTTCAAAAAGAAGAATTAAAATATAATCAGACCCATACAATACTCTTGATTTGATTTTTTGATAAGCAGGACTAGCTTTAAATTTCTTTAACACATTGAATTCAAAGAAACAGGAAATGTCAGTATAAACCTTATATCGGGGATCCTTTACGAGTTCAATAATACGATTAGACCAGAGTACTTCCTCATCGGGATAATCAAGTGCACCGTCCAATTGTTCCCCTCCGCCAAAATGAGCAAGGTTCAGGAGCAGGTTCGGGTACTTTTCAACCACCTTTCCCCAGATCAGTGGATGGTTCAATGTAGTGGCCCTTTCATAAACTGCGTCCTTACCCAGTATTGAAGTTTTAAAGTCCACGAGTTTTTTATTCACCTGTTTGAGCTCTCCATTGACATGGATCAATCCATTTATTACAACACTCTTCGAGAAAGTTGCAAATCCACCATCTGAATTATGGGCTGTAATCGGTATTCCATGGTCCTCACAAAATGCATATATTCCTCCTCTTTCACCATTCTCACCAAAAAGAAGAGGGTCGGTTGGAGAGTATCCATTCGGACAATATAACTTCACTCCGATAAATAATTTTCCTTTCCCAACATTAGCTTTTGCATATTTTTCGATTCCAGGCCTTCGCGGGTCCACTGCGAGGAATGGAAACACCATATCCCTGTACTCAGGATTTTTTTTCAATTTTTTAAGCTG
>CAYXQX010000574.1:0-3011 GCA_964467485.1 uncultured Porphyromonadaceae bacterium
GCACCAGGATAAACCATTGTTTCAACGCTAATAAATTCAATTGCATCTTCACCAGCGTTGACTGCTGCAACTTTACCAGCTTCGCCTGTATAACTGGGTGGTGTGTCAGTTAAGGCAAAAAAAGTTGAAGCTGAAGTGGCATCAATTAAAGTGCTATCAGCAACAATACCCGAAAGATAAGCCCTTAAATAATTATCAGAGTTATTGTAGTTCAAAGAATCCCAGCCTGAACCCGATGCTTCTGATCCAATCCAGTTTGACCATGTTCCATCTACTCTTTTTAATCTTACCGAATCTCCGGCCCATTCAGCGTAGGCCAATGAGTCTTGGTACATTTGGATATCTTTCCAAATGAATTGATCTTCTACTTTTAATTTGCTTCTGGCTGTTATTGTATCTCTTTTCAGGTTTTGCCCAAATGTTGCCATTGTCAGTAATGATATGGCTGTGAGAATTAGATATTTTTTCATGTTGTTAGTGGTTGAGCTGAATATTGTAGTACTGAGGCTTCATAAACTACGATTCTGAAGCCTGTTATTGATTCGTTTGATACGATGCCTCCTATATCTGATCCATCTGAGTCAGATATTACAGATTTCAGAATTATGAAAGCTGTACCTGCATCGAATTCTGTACTAAACAGGATATTATTTTCCCCTGCCACAAGGTTGACTTTTCCTGTTCTTCGGTCTGAGGCGGTTGTCACAACCCCTCCGGTATAGCCCATTAATGAGTCAATAATGTCAATACATATTTCATGTAAATCCATTCCTGAGATTGCTCGTTCATGGTTCTCGGTAATTCGATCAGTGATCTTATTAACGAGTACGGATATTGTTAATACTGCCATTATTCGTTTGTATAATCATCGTTAAAATCATTATTAAAATCAGCATAGGTGATCTGTTTCGAGTAAAATTTATTATTGAAGGCTCGTCTATATTCAAAGGATATAGAGAACAGATCATCCCTATCCCTTCTTTGATTAGCACTGGTTGAAGTGATAAGTATCGGGATCAACTTGTTTGCATCTGATACCTGATATATTTGCTTTGATAAAAGGAAATCCCTCAGCCATGATACATCTGCTTCAGTTTTCCATCCTGTGTTGGCACTGTATTTTTTTATCTCTCTTATAATCCCTGCTTCTATTTTGTGATCAACTTCTGTGAAGGCAGATCCCAAAATTTTAGTGATATCCACTCGTTCATGCTCAATACTATCAGAAACATCACCTGTAATTCTCAGGGTGTCAAACCCTCCGAGTGAGTTTTGAAACAGGAAGTACCTAATGTTTTCATGAGGCTCATAATCCATTTCAAAAGTTCTTATTTCACTTATCCTGTTGGAATCCCCATCTTCTACCCATGCTCTGAAGTGCTGAATTGTTGATCCATCGTAACCAGACAATTGAAGGGTATTTAGTGTGAGTGCAAATTCATAGACTCCTTTCACCTGGGGATTCGCAATCGATTCTTTCGTAACTGTTGATTGTGCTGTCCCATCATTATAAGTGATTTCTATTTTAAGATCCAGGCTTGTTTTTGTGTCTTGTACCAGGTAATAAAGTTTTTCAGTTTGATACCTATCTATAAGTTTAGATTTCGGTTGCCATGTCAGGAAGTAATCGTTGTATGTGATTTTCTCCCATAGGGAAGATTCTTGGCGGTTGTAGATTGCTTCTTGCAGATGGGATATCCCTGCTTTGAGAATAAAAAACGAATCGGATTCCGTGAGTATTTGAGGTGTCTGGCCGGATCCGAATCTCTCGAAATATCGAATTCGATATTCTCGGCACATATTTGAGCGAAGTATAATCAGTTGGTCGGAAGCATCAGGGAATTTGAATTCACTTTCAAGCTGATCGGCAAACAAATTGTGGATATCAAACAAAGCCATTTTGTTGTTGTCCACAGGCAAAGCATCTTCGCCTACCTTTTCGAAAGTTGATCCGTTTAGGATTAACAATTGTAATCCAATTTTAAAGAAAGTCCTGGCAACTTCATCTGTTCCCCCTCCGTAATATGCACCGGGTTCTGTACCTGTCCAGGAGAATTCAATGGCCATTATATTAGCTGAACTTCCTAGCCTTGAAGTAAAAAATATATCGGTGGCACTTGTTGTCACGATGAAATCTTTATCGATATAATAATTCAAGGATAACAGGCTTGTTATTAAGGCTGTCCAATCTCCTTCATGGGAAGGTGATGTTGGAAGTTGTAACCCTGATTCATCAGGAGTGTCTTTGAACGTAAAGACAAGAACTTTATCAGCCCATGATAATGTGAGTGTATCATTTTCGGTTGCTACTGATACAAATATTAATTGTGCTATCGATCTGATCCCAGGGATCTCGATATTATTATCAGTAGCGAGTTTGAAATATACAGGGTTTCCTGATATTGCTACAAGTGGTGGCGGTGTTTGTATTGATATACTCATTTGATAATATTTAAGGCAATGATAAGTATCAATAGGGGGTAAGTAAAGGACAAATAAAAACCGCCATTTTGCTCAAATGGCGGTTCACTTTAACTTCTTTACTTAACAGAATGTTGCCTTAACTAAGGGGGATGGGATGGTGCAATTGGTTCTGTTACTTCATCATCTTCTTCTTTGTTAAGCTTATTTATTTTTCTGTTAGCTGGAAGGATCCTCCTGAATTCCCATAGAATAGGGATTACGGTTTTTACTCCATTGTATACTATGGGGCCATACTTTACGAGTAGTTTGATTACTTTGGATAGCCAGGCTCCCATAATTATTGTCCTGGTGTTCGGTTGTCTGTTCCTTTTTCCTTTAGGAATAATTCTATCCAATCGAGTAGGCCCATACCAAACTCGAATCCTTTTTCGATTTTGAGTTCAAGCGCCGGGTTATTTGGTAATTCCAATTCCAAAGCAACCAGGGCAATAAGTTCTATCTTTTCGGACTCATCGAGATCGGCAAATTCTTTGGCCAATTGCTTCCTTTCCTTGATGATTTTTGGAAGGGGTTTCATGTTGAGCAAT
>CAYXQX010000575.1:0-3005 GCA_964467485.1 uncultured Porphyromonadaceae bacterium
CTAAATTCTTCAAATACATTGAGAATTCGACAGGAATATATGAGGTTAGGGTAATAACAAATTTTAAGAGTATTAGAATTTTGTGCTTCATGGATAATGGAAACATGATAATACTAATAAACTGTTTCAAAAAAAAATCACAGAAAACTCCCTTAAAGGAGATCAGAAATGCAGAAAGGCTGAAAAAAGAATACCTGAAAGAAAAAAAAGAAGAAAAATAAAATGAAAAACACTACAAATTTTGAAGATATACTGAAAACAAAGTACGGTGTAAAAGGAACACCTGAAAGAGATAAATACGAAACCGATTCTCTTGCTTTCAGACTTGGCGTAATGCTCAAAGAGGCAAGAAAAGAAGCCCAAATCACCCAAAAAGAACTTGCCGACAGGATAGGGACTAAGAAAAGTTACATTTCAAGAATCGAAAGAGGAAAAAGTGACATTCAACTGTCAACTTATCATAAACTGATTGAATTGGGACTGGGTAGAACTCTGCATATTTCTATTGATCCGTGAAATTCTAACTGACGAAACAAATTTGGACACTTATTATACTTAACTATACAATTTGTCCAATCCTGGGCGAATTTTTTACTAAAACAATTAACTGAAATGTGTTAAGGTATTATTTCTTATACGTAGCAGGATCAACAGCCACAACTGTCCAGTTCCTGAAAAAGCCCATAACGTGTTTGCGATTATAACCCTTCCCCTCTTCCAGAATGCCTGAATCCTGAGTATGAACCCTTTTTCCCTTAGCATCAAGAATTACAAATACAGGATAGCCAAACCTCTGTGGATAACATAGTCGTGCAAAGCTTTCTTCATTTTTATTCTCAGGTGACATATTAAGGTGAACTACCACATAGTTCTTATTTACAAAATCTTTTAACTCCTGATCTTCTCTTACATATTTGTCAAATAGAATACACCATGAACACCAGTTCCCACCTACTTGCACAAACACATGCTTTCCGGAAGTCGATGCAGCCTCGATGGCTTTATCAATCTGCTCCATCCCGTCAAGATCAGGATTATAAAGCTTTACCTTCTCCTTTTCCTGGGCTTGCAAGCTTGCACAAAACGTAATAAGAACAATAATCAGTAGTGTTTTTTTCATAGTGTCAAAATTTTTTAAGACGGGCAATTTACTTATTTTCCCCATACAATGATGACCCGTTTGAGGCCATCGCCTTGAGAAGAAGAATTCCTATATTTGGCAGATCAAAAAATTATGAAGAAGAGTACATTTCATATTATCTCATTCCTTTTCCTGATATTATCGCTTCAGGGATATGATGTTTTCGCACAAAGCAATTCCTGGACAAATTTCCGCGGGCCAAACTTCAACGGTCATAGCAAGGCAATAAATATCCCAACGGAATGGGACAGCCTCAAAAACATTGAATGGAAAACTGCAATCGAAGGTAAAGGCTGGTCATCTCCAGTAATACTGAACGGTCAGATATGGCTTACGACAGCTACTCCCGATGGAAAAGAATTCAAGGCTATATGTTTGGACGAAAAATCAGGAAAAATAATCCATAACATAACAGTTTTTGAAGAAGAAAAGCCACTCGAGATACATCCTCTGAATAGCTATGCGTCTCCCTCAGTAACATTAGAAGAAGGATATGCTTATGTTCATTATGGAACCTATGGAACAGCATGCATAAACACAAAAAATGGGAAGGTGGTATGGAAACGACGGGATATAAATTGTGATCATGAGGTGGGCCCTGGTTCCTCACCAATAATTTATAAAGATCTCCTGATCCTCACAATGGATGGAACGGATGTTCAATATATCCAGGCCTTAAATAAGAAGAATGGCAAAACTGTATGGAAGCGTGATAGAGGACTCGATTTTAGCGCTCTTGCCTTCGACCGCAAAAAGGCATTCTATACTCCTGTGATTCACAACATTGAGGGCCAGGATCGCTTACTATGTGCCGGCCCCCACGCTATTATGGCTTACAACCCCCTTAGTGGTGAAGAATTATGGATCGTTCATTACAAAGGATTTTCCGGATCTTCTATGCCAATAATAGAAGATGATGTTATTTATTTTAATACCGGCTTTGGTTTATCATCTATTATCGCAATTGAATTGGGAGGAAAAGGCGATCAAACTGATTCAGCCATCAAATGGCTGAATAAAAAAAGTACTCAAGCCCGTTCAACTCCCCTTCTGATCGACGGACTAATATATATGGTTAATACCGGTGGTCAGGCCAAATGCCTGGATGCAGAAACCGGAAAAGAGATCTGGAACGAACGGGTAGGCCGACAAACAACTGCTTCACCCATTTATGTTGAAGGAAAAATCTACACCTTCGATGAAGAAGGACTATGCACAATATTCAAACCAGGCCGAAGCTTTAAAAGGATCGCCGAGAATCACCTCCCTGATGGTGTAATGGCATCACCTGCAGTTATAGACGGAGCGCTTTTCGTAAGAACTAGAACTCATTTGTACAAGTTCGCCAAAAAATAATCTCAAAAAAACATCCTGATTTTTCCATTTCTTCAATAATCTGCATCTATACTTATAAAACATAGATGTTATGGATAAGATACAATTGAGATTTTTTGAGTTTGCCTCAGAGGTATTTCAGAGCACAGCTCCACTGGTTGAACAGCCAAATCTAATTGACACGGTTAAAGAACTAATAATGGCATCAAGTCGCATGGGTGCCGGATTCTACCGTAAGAATTTTTGGGACTTCACGAAAGAGGAATTTCAGGAGATTATGAGTTCAGCCAGAATGGATATGTTCGACACACTACTCTATCTCCATATCCTGATCAAAGACTGTCCCAATAATCAGAACCTGCAGCTTCTCGAAATGAAAGCCCATGGTTTTATGGTATTTCTGGGCGGTGTTGTAGATAATCGGGTTGCGGTTTAATTGCTACAATTGTTGATGTCCTACGGACAAAAATGAACAATGGAAACTGTGCTATTTCTACAATTGTTGATGTCCTACGGACAAAAATGAACA
>CAYXQX010000576.1:0-3003 GCA_964467485.1 uncultured Porphyromonadaceae bacterium
ACTTGTGTCCCAGAATTTACGAAAATAGGAGCCTCGCAAATCAGTTGGGTAAGATCGCCACAACAGTTCCGAAGCCATCTCATGGTTCAATCCATTCATAAATGCTTCAAGAAATCTTGGGTTTGTTTCCAGTAATCCTATGGTGTTGGGTTTTATTTTTTCAATTCCTGGTAAAAACAGGCTCTTCGAAAATTCCAAAAGTGATTCATTCATTGGTTGTGGAAACTCAGGTCCAGCCAGTACGGGATTCAGGCTATCCCCCTCGACTTCCAAATATTTTGAGAATAGATGTCTGTTAACACGCATTTGGTGTAAAGTGCTCTGTAGAAATGACTTTTCGGGATCGATAGCTTCAAGGATCTTAGCTTTCAGAGTTTGTAATTCCTCCTCAGGGTTCTCTGATGTTTGTTCTTCATCAAAATTAAGGCTGTCATTGTTCAACCATTTGCTCATGGTATCTCCGACATAACTTGCCACATCTGACTGATCGGCCAGATCTGTTACTCCAAGGAAAGGATTTTTGTCTAAAGCATCAATTATTATTGATTTATCAACAGAATATAGAAAGGTGGATGATGCACTTTTGGCATCGCTTATATAATTTGTAGGAAGGCTAGTCATAAAAAGGGATTGAGGATTTGGAAGGAGGCTATTGGTAATTGTATTCATTACCATAGTACCTACAGGCTTAGCATTTTTATCCTTGATTTTTATTTCACCACCCATTAGCCTTTCCAGAGTTTTCATGTTTTCAGCAGTATAGGCATGTGCAAATTTTTTGCGCATGTGGCTATTCAGCTTATGGTAAGATTTGTTTATGACAGACTTTGGAATAGTAGTTTTACTGGCTAGAAAATGGCTTATGGTAGATTTTTTACTTCCATCCTCAATCGCAATTTTCCCTAAAAATGGAACCATGGTGGTTAAGTAAGTTTCCGGGGCCAGTTTATTTACTTTTTCCGCTATATTTTTTGCCGATTCTCTTGCAAACTGTTTTCTCCGTAGAAGATCATTAAGACTATCTACCGCTCCAAGTTGATCCCATGCAGAAGCCATTAGGTTTTCCTGATTTTTACGGATTATCTGTGTTCCAATGCTGGCAACTGACCTATGTCTGGGATCCAGGTTCAGCTCGTCAATCCAGTTTTTTTGATAATCAGGATCAACAAGTATTTTTTTTGAGCCCTTCACCCTGTGTTTCCCGTAATGCCACCTTCCATATATAGGTGGTACTATGGTTGGGAGTGGAGGCATGTTGAACAGAGTATTTTCTGTAAAATATTTTGTGTCAACATTTTCCCAGGCGATGATTGTAAGATAATAGCTTTTCCCAGGAAGCAGGCCTGCTATCTTCATGGTGTGCAAATGCTTTGGGTTTTCATCAGTCACACTATATTCTTGTGAATTCGGAACATCCTCCCAATATAAGATCTCGATTGTAGATAAAAATGTAGTTTCACAGATTATTTTTACATCCGAGCCAGAATCTAAGAGTTTAGTTTCAAAACTTGTTATCCAGTCATCGGTCACCAAGGGTATGTTGAATTGTTCCAATTCCAGATCTTCGGCGATAGGTTTATTGATTAGATCTGCCAGATCATGCTGAAATAATGAAGAAAGGGGTATGATAAATCTGCCGCTTACATTTTGAAGCCCATCCGGGGATTCAAATTCGATCTTAAACTTGTAATCACGAAGGGTTTTAAGTCCTTTCAGCTCTAATTCATGAAATTTGCTTATTGACTTGCTTTCTTCGGGACTATTCATTAAGGATTCTCCATACGAAAGCCTGGTAATCCCAGGAGAAGATGTATGCCATGAGATAAATACGGAATTGCGTTCTGGTTCAAGCTGAATATGAATCTTAAAGATATGATCAATGTCCTCAATCTCTATAAATGGGTCCATACCCCAAGGGGTGTATCGAGTGTCTGTGGATTGTAGCGCACCCTCCATATCCAGAGTATGAACATCGCCAACTTCTACTTCCACTGTCCTGTTAACAGGCTTTGTTCCGTAGCCGGGTTTTGAACAGTCGATTTGACGGGTGCCCATTTTGTGTAATACTCTTGGCTCCAGAAGACGTACCAGATGTTCAAAATCTCCACTGGCTCCAGTATGAAAATCCCACTTGTAATAGAAGGGTAAGCGTATAACATCTTCTTCTTTTGTCCAAGCAGGGGCATAGGCACTTTTCTCGTCCAGTACTGCATCTTTAATTGCGGTAAATCGTCCCAGTTCTGTTGACGGAAGAACAAAACAAGTATACTTCTGGTTTGGTTTTAAACGTCTGGGGCACATTAGGCGGGAGGTGACCATCTCCGGTTGGTTTTCAAGGATTGAGAGTAGCTGTCCGTCATCAACATCATGTTCTCCACCAATCTGTACATGGGCCCAACGCCAGCAAAATTCAGGATCAGGTAGGGATGCAGCCTTCACCTGTATTAAATCAGGTAATCCATCCGCACTTTGTTTTACAAGCGTATATTCCGTTTCGCCATTTTCAAATTCTGTGATATTGTTCTTATTTCCTGATTCCAGAACCGCAAGGAGTAGCCAGGGTTTAATATATTTGACTACCTCATCTTCACTTTCCAGACTATTTACAGGATAGGGTGAGTATCTCCAGATAAAGTCCGAATTACTAAATTCAATAAAGGGGAAATAGTTCGGTTCAAAATCATAAGTGCCAAGCTGAGGTTCGGTACGCACAACAATTTTGGGTGGAAATCCAACAACATCTCCCGGCCCGTATAGTTGTACTGGGATTTCAGAATTAAGGGTATCGTAGGTCGATGCAGTTCCTTTCTTACGAGCTTTTAAGTAGACATTCAGGTCAACTTCAGCCCGCTTTTTATTTTCAGATTCATTTTTTATCCAGCGGGCAAGACCTTGTCGCACAGCCGGTAGAAAATGGTAATATGTACTAATAGTGTCGCTCATATTATACAATTAATTCATCAGTACTTACAACAATCATCTCATTTTCCAGGGAAGAGCCCC
>CAYXQX010000577.1:0-2993 GCA_964467485.1 uncultured Porphyromonadaceae bacterium
TCATAACTCATAATTCATAACTCATAACTCATAACTCATAATTCATAACTCATAACTCATAATTCATAACTCATAACTCATAACTCATAACTCAAGTCTCCCGCGATAAACAACCTGCAATTTAAAGCTCGTCCGATGCCCAAAAGGAATCCTATCCCTACCTGTACCTATTTCATCACGATCGACATAGGCAATCCTGGAAACCTTGGCCTCAATAAACAATGCTTTAAGCGGGCAATATCTTAGTAACACAAAGGTTCTTGAGCCCGACCCCGATAGCGCCGGCAAACTCATTCCATACAGGACATCGGGCTCGTAGGTGTAAAAAATACCACTGCCCTCTTGAGCTGTAAAGAAACTTAGCCCACTCTGTATTGTGAGATTTTTGTTAACTGTTCTGAACCTGGCTCGAAGAGAGAAATAACTGCCCGGGCATTTAATCAAGCTTGATAGTTCAGATGCTGAAAAGCCAATTTCTCCCTGCCAGTAAAATGCTTTGTCGACTGCTTTAGATTTGACCTTAAAAGAAGCCATGGTTTTACCGGGTTCCATATGGAATGATGTTTCTCCTTTTCCAACACTTAAATCATAAAAAACCCGTAATCGGAATTTGTAGGAAGACCCATGATCCTCAAGTGCAGGGTCTTCTACTCCTTCAATACTTATGTCGGATTGAATCCCCCAATTCCGCCCTGGCTGATACAAGAGGTTTATTCTACCCTGCTGTGACGCTTTTTTAGTAACTATTGATGAGGAGACTATCGTATTATGACTAAAAAAATATTTGCCTGTCCGTTCAAAGAACATCATGTAAGTCAGGCCTTTGCCATAAAACCTTGAATAAGCAATATTAAAGGCTGATCCTCCGGTGGAAGACATAGCATATTCCCCCAATATCATTCCCTCACCTAGTAAGCTTCTTCCCCACAGGGAAAAACGACTTGCATCATTCCTAAATTTCGGATCCGACAAGGGCCAGGTATCAGGTGGGAGTATTTTAAATTCATCTGAGAATTTGAATGCTGCTACCAAACTCCCTAACTCAAAACGCCCCCCCGAATATTTAAGAACCAGTCCGTTTGCTTCCTCATACACAGCTCCTTCCTTCTCCTTTTCTAAAATCGTTCGGTGCAATCCAGTGGAATAGATTCCTGAGATATAAGGTTTTCCCGTCTCCAACTCTTTAATGCTGACATCCAGGTCTTTGGCCGAGACAAAGACCATAGCCTTAAGCTTTCTGAAACGGTACTCAGCGGCTCCACCACGAAAAAACCGATTCTCATCCGACCCTCCATGCACACCAAATCTGGTTTTTTGTTTCATTTGCATATGTGGATCACTCTTCCAGGAATTGAATCTTGGCTTTGTTGCCATGCCAAGTCCCATGCCTGCCTCAATATGATAATCGCCAAAGTAAAGACTGAAGTTCTCCCACCTGGGAGTAACTGCAATTCCAGCAGACAGGTAGTCGGGCGAACCAAAATTCATTTCTCCAGGATCGGATTCAGCTATTGTCTTAATATTAAAATCTCTTCCTTTGACCTGCAACCTGCTTTTTACACCATAGGCAGGCCCACGAAAACCACCCTCTTCCAATATTGCCTGATATCCCTGAGCCTTTTCAATATTCTTCCAAAAAGTTGATATCATGCTAATTCGAACTGGCAACTTTTTCCCCTTATGCAATATTGAAGAATCCCTACGAAGATCCCGCTCAAACAAACTATCTTGTATCTCCTCAAGC
Source organism: uncultured Porphyromonadaceae bacterium (assembly GCA_964467485.1). Lineage (GTDB taxonomy): Bacteria > Bacteroidota > Bacteroidia > Bacteroidales > UBA12481 > JAUVKA01. The sequence continues at coordinate 1,745 of CAYXQX010000577.1, forward strand.
AGTGAACTAAAATCATTTTCGCTGAGATCACTATAGCCCTCCAATGCCTCAAATAGCTTTTCCTCCTCCTGACTGTAAGAAAACTGAACAACTGTCAATACAAAAATTGATATCAGAAAATATTTCATCAGGATAAAAAGTATTAATTGAGCATGTACTTCATTGATGATCCCGGCTCATAACCAAAAACTCCCCCGGTTTGAATTGTCAGTATGAAATCCAGTCTTCTCATGGAAAAGATATATCCAAACCAGAACCCTGATGGCCCGGTCTGCAACCCTGCTACTATGGTATGCGAATCATCAGCAATAATTTTTACCCCCGCCCGGATTAGCGGAATAAAACCATTGGTGTAACTTAATCCGGATATAATATCTATCCTTTCATGAGTTTTTAGTCGGGCAACAACTGATAGGTTGGCCTTTTGACTTTCAAAACGCCCATTCAACCATAGACTGGTCCAATTATTAATAAAAATATCTAAACCAAAATTCTCAGCGACTCTGAATTTGGAATAGAATGATGATCCCGGGCTAAGCCTGAATTTGTTTGATAAATAAACTGGAAGCAAGTTGGCATTAAGAATTAATGCCGTTTCAATATCATCACCTATACTGAGCGCATATCCAAGTCCGAAATGATATTGAGCATAGCCTTTGATTCCAATCCTCTGAGTCTCTGTAAGTAAAAGGCCGTGAGCAACAGCAAGACTCATGTCAATACTGAAGTCCTGTATAGATTTTATTCCATAAGGACTGGAATAAGCTAGCTTGATGTACCCTTGGTGATTGTTGGATTCAGCCAGAAGCTGGAGGGGATGCAGTGGATGGGATGATGCAGTTCCGGTTTGAGCCCATAAGCAATGGGGAACCAGAAAAAAACATATTGCAATGGATCTAAATAGAAAAGAGTTCATCTATACCGTTTAACAGTATAGATGAACCCTTTGCCCTAAAATGGAAAATTAATTCGTTTTAAATTTAAACTTTACCTCTTTCAGGCTTTCATTTGCCTTAACAATCTTCTCCGCCAGAGTGGCCTTGAATGATTTTACTGTTTCCAGAATTTTTTCGTCGCCGGTTGCAAGTATCTGTGCAGCCAGGATAGCCGCATTTTTTGCACCATCAAGAGCAACTGTAGCTACTGGTATACCTGAAGGCATTTGAAGTATTGATAATATTGAATCCCAACCATCAATAGAATTCGAAGATTTGATGCTAAACATTATGGAGATTGACAGGGATGTTTG
>CAYXQX010000578.1:0-2991 GCA_964467485.1 uncultured Porphyromonadaceae bacterium
TGAGTTATGAATTATGAGTTATGAGTTATGAATTATGAGTTATGAATTATGAGTTGTGAGTTGTGAGTTATGAGTTATGAATTAAAGTTTTAAGTCGTAAGTATATTATATCTAGTATTATATGGATTATAAGGATAATAAGGAAGCGGTGGATGGGTTGCGGCTTGCCTATGAAGGGTTCTTCAATGAAATTCAGAAAGTAATTGTTGGTCAGGATGAGGTAATAAAGCAGGTATCCATAGCTATTTTATCAGGAGGCCATGGTTTGTTGGTTGGTGTTCCGGGATTGGCAAAAACTTTATTGGTTAATACTATCGCACAGATTCTTGGGCTGGAGTACAAAAGGATACAGTTTACTCCTGATCTTATGCCTTCTGATATTATTGGTACTGAAATATTTGACTCAAACAAGGACTTCAAATTTGTTAAAGGGCCACTGTTTGCAAATATTGTTCTTGCAGATGAAATTAACCGAACACCCCCCAAAACCCAGGCAGCTTTACTTGAAGCCATGCAGGAAAGAGTTGTTACAGCTGCCGGTGTAAGTTATAAGCTAGATAATCCATTTTTTGTTTTAGCTACTCAAAACCCAATTGAACTGGAAGGGACTTATCCTTTGCCTGAAGCTCAGCTCGACAGATTCATGTTCAATATAAAGGTGGATTACCCAACAGTAAGTGAAGAGATAGATATTGTAAAACGAACTACTGCTGATTACACAACTAAGCTTGAGCCTGTCATCACAAAAGAGCAAATAGTTTTCTTTCAGAAATTGATAAGGAAGGTCCCGGTAAACCAAAATATACTGGAATATGCTGTTGAACTGGCTGTTAAATCCCGTCCAAAGCAGGAGAATTCTGCCTCAATATCCAACAAATACCTGGTATGGGGAGCAGGGCCAAGGGCTTCACAGTATCTTGTTCTTGGAGCAAAAACTCACGCTATCCTGAGCGGGAAATACTCTCCTGACATAGAAGATATTCGCGCCGTTGCACCGGCTATTATGAGGCATCGTATAGTTAAGAATTATAAAGCTGAGGCAGAAGGAATTTCAGTTGAAGATATTATAAATGAATTACTGGCATAATGTCAAATTACTAATACTTACCATCACCCTGGCAATCCCCTTTATTTCCCAGGGACAGGAATCCCGCATTGTTAATTTCAGCGCTGATGACACATACTTTGACCAGGACCTTGGAAAGAATGTCTTCCGGCTGGTCGGGAATGTATGGATGGAACATGAAGATATTATCCTCACCTGCGACAGTGCTTATCTTGATCAGGAATTAAACCTTTTTAAAGGCTATAACCGCGTACATATTATTAAGAGTGATACCCTGGAGTTATTTGGCGACAAGCTTAACTACAATGGTTCTACGAGAATGACAGAGCTTGATGGACGTGTGCGAATGGAACATCAATCGAGCACTCTCCTGACTGAACATCTGGATTATGATATGAAGAATGAGATTTCCTGGTATTATGATGGGGGACAAATTATTGATAGTCTGAGTATATTGGAAAGTGTATGGGGTTATTATTATGCTGATAGGGAAGAATATTCCTTTATGAAAAATGTTTTCATGTCTAATGAAAATAATACCCTCTCAACGGATACCCTAAGGTACGATTCCCGCAATGAAATGATATATTTTCTTGGCCCTACTCAGATTTTTGGCGACACCAATTATATCTATTGCGAAAACGGATGGTACGACTCTCAGCTTAATCAATCGAGTTTCAATAAGGATGCAATATTCCAGTCTGGTGCACAAGTGCTGTCGGGTGATAGCCTTTGGTACGACAGGGACAAGGAAATCAGCGAAGCCTATGGTAATGTAACAGCCAGAGACACACTTGAGGACAGCATTATTAAAGGGGAGAAATTGTTTTACAATGAGTCAGAAGAAGAACTATTGGTAACAGAGAATGCCCTTTTCATTATGGCCGAACAGCCTGATTCGCTTTTTCTTCATGCCGACACACTTTTTTCATTCAATGAAGACACCATGGATTCGAGGAGGATACTGGCTTATCATAAAGTCCAATTCTATCGAAAGGATATTCAAGGGAGATGTGACTCTTTGGATTACCTGATTAAGGACTCCGTGATTTTCCTCTATCATGAGCCAATTTTGTGGCAAGAGAATAGCCAGCTTAATGCCACAGGTATAAGTATAAAACTAAATGACGATGGGATAGATTTCGTTAAAATGACTGATATCGGCTTACTCATTACAGAATTGGATGCTCAACATTACAACCAGATTAAGGGCAAAACTGTAACAGGGTATTTCTCCGACAATAAGCTTGCAAGAGTTGATGTATCAGGAAATAGCGAATCGCTTTTTTATCCGGAAGATGAAAAAGGGCGAATCGGCCTGAATAAGGCTGTTAGTAGTGAAACGAAAATATTTTTCAAGAATGGTAAATTTGACGTGGTTAAGTTTATTGCAGACCCCGATCCCACACTTACCCCCATGAAAGATGTCAAACCTTCAGAAATGACTCTGGAAGGCTTTAGCTGGCTTTCAATTCTGAGGCCGAAAAATAAAGACGATATTTATATTTGGGATAAAAAGAAGGAAGAGCCGGACGGTTGTCCGGAATAATCAGTATTCATCCTCATTGAAGAAAAAATCATCCTTGCTCGGGTAATCAGGCCAGATATCCTCAATGGATTCATATACCTCACCTTCGTCTTCAATCTCTTGCAGATTTTCTATTACTTCTAATGGGGCTCCCGACCTGATTGCAAAATCGATCAATTCATCTTTAGTTGCTGGCCAGGGAGCATCTTCTAATTTGGAGGCTAGTTCAAGTGTCCAATACATATCCGTTTGGATTTTCGCTTAATAATTTCGCGAATATACTGATTTATCCCAAAAAAACAACACATGTTCAAAAAAGTTAAAATAATCTTATTATCAACTGGTTATCAAGGACTTGAAAAACTAATAATAATGATTTATACTTGCCAACTAATTA
>CAYXQX010000579.1:0-2977 GCA_964467485.1 uncultured Porphyromonadaceae bacterium
TCTTCTTGCTGACTCTACATCCAGATGGGCTCAGGCACTTCGTGAACGTAGTGGCCGTCAGGGAGATATCCCGGGGCCTGAAGCTTTCCCAATGGATATTCCCGATCAAATTAAAGGTATGTACCAACGTGCAGGTGCTGATATTGCAACAGGAGGTTCATTAACTTTCATTGGAACAGTTTCTCCAGCCGGGGGTAACTTCCAGGAACCTGTTACGCAAGCAACCATGGATGCAACCGGAGGATTCTGGGGATTGTCTCAGGATCGGGCAGATGCAAAAAAATATCCGGCAATCGATCCATTGTCGTATACAACCTCAGTATATGATAGTTTCATCGATTGGAAAGATCGTAGCAAGATGTTACAAATTCTGCGTGAATCAAATAGTATTGATCAAACTATCAGTACTATCGGTCTGAAGAAAGTGCCGATTGAAAAGTTTGTTCTCTATCAGAAAGGGCTCACCATAGACTTTTGTGTTTTACAACAGGATGCCTTCCATAAACTGGATTCATGTACTCGCCCCGAAAGACTCAGATTGATAAACGAGGCTGTTCAAAAACTTATTGATAGTCAGCTGAACATGTCAGCCAATTGGATGGACGATGAGGAACTTAAAGATTTGATAAGAACGAAATTTGATGAATTACGGATATGGTGGAGAGAATGGAATACCACTGCTGAAAGTGAAGAGGAAATCCAGGGTTTACCAAGGAAAATTGAAGAGTTTATTTCACAAGAATAACTGATAATATGATACGCAAAGAGATAAATAAAATAAGCGAAGTTGGTAAGGCTCTGATTTCTGTGGAGGGAAATCCTGGTGTTGCTCTAAACCATGTAGTTGAATTGCTGAATGCTGATACCAATATTACGCTGTCTTTTGCCAAAGCGATTAATATAGCTGAAGATTCAACACGTTTTCAGGTCTTCAATGGAACTCAAGGATTAAGCACAACAACTAAGATCAGGATGCATGAGGTTCCATTGACTGCTGGTTTTTCGTATAACATGTTAGGTCGTAGTTTTGATGGAGTTGGAAATGTAGCTGACAGTGGCCCTGAGGTTATTTATGAAAAGCATATCTCTACCCGTCTCGATACACTGAACCCAACTGTTCGCCTGGTACCTAAGCAACCTATGTGGACAGGAATTCCTATGATTGACGTTTTTAACACGCTCGTTAAATCACAGAAGATCCCAATTTTTGCTGGTCCAACTGAACCGTATAACAGATTATTATCCCAGATTGCACAGGGTGCACAGGCTGACATCATCATCTTTGCCGGTATCGGGCTGAAATTTGATGAATACCAGTATTTCAAGGAGCAACTATCACAATCGGGCAATATTGATAAGACTATCATGTTTACTCACCTTGCAGGTGATTCACAAATTAAGGGTTTGATGCTTCCTGATGTTGCACTAAGTGTGGCCCGTGAATTTGCTGATCAGGGTAAGGATGTATTGGTTCTTCTAACCGACATGACCAACTGGTCAAACATCTTGCGTAATGTTGCTAACTATCAGGATATGATTCCTTCTCTGCAAGGTTATCCCGGCTCACTCTATTCGGAATTGGCGAAACGTTATGAAGTTGCAGCAGATATAGAAGGGGCTGGCTCCATAACTATTATTGGCGCTACAACCATGGAGTCGCTTGAAGATCCGGTGCCTGACAATACTGGTTATATTACGGAAGGACAGTTTTTCCTGGAAAACGGAAAACTGAAATTGGCAAGATCTCTTTCCCGTTTGAAACAACAGGTTAATGGGGGTACCAGAAGTGATCACAGGGCAATTATGACTGCAATGGCTTCCTTGCTGGCTGATGCTGAAAAAGCTTATGAAGCAGCTGAGGTTGGTGCTGCAAATGATGCTTTCTCACAGAAGCTACTACGTTATCGCAGCGATTTTATCGAGAATATGGAGGAGCCTTTTGGTGATCCAATTGAACTTGATGGAGCGCTGGACAGATGTTGGGATATTTTAAGACGACATTTTGAACCAACTGAAACCGGACTAAGCAGAAAGCTGATTGAACAATACTGGAATAAGAACTAATCACCGGAAAACTATAATCAAGATGAATAGTAATAAAGAGAATCTGGAAGGAATTGTTTCCAAGCTCAAAGAACAAGGCATAACTGCCGGAGAAGAAGAGAAGCTCCGTATTATAGATAATGCCAAAAGGCAAGCTGAGAGAATGCTATCCGAAGCTGAAGCAGAAAAACGAAAGATTATTGAGGAAGCCAGAACTTATGCTGAACAAACTGAGAAGAATGCTCAAATAGCAATTGCCCAGGCTTCACGCGACATGGTTGAGGCAACAAAAATTGCTGTTCTTGATCATTTACAATTAATATTTGATAATCAAGCTGAATGTTTGTTTTCCAGGGAGCAATACCTGGAAGAGTTAGTTAAGGTTGTGGTAGAATCAGTTTCAGGAAACAAAACGGTTTCTGTTCCTGCCGATAAGGCAAAAGAGATGGAAGCTTTTATTCTGAAGCAGGCCTTAAATGAGCAAGTTGAATTGAAACCTCTGGTTGACAATAGTCTTAAAATTGTTGTTAATTCTTCAGACAATGAGGGCGTTCAGTTTGTTTTAAGTACTCAGGATGTAGAAGATGGTTTATTCTCACTCTTGAATAAGAACTTGGTTAAGCGCATAACCTTAGGTAAGGAGGCATAGTTATGTCAAGTATGATATACCTAATGTGTAGTTTGCCATCGTTGACCTTTGGGCAGGCCCCGCCAACTTCACTGGAGGAGTTTAATCATGATGCCAAAAACCAATTGTCGGCTAAGCAATTCGGAGTATTGGAGAAAGTTGATATCCGTGGTGGTGTTTTCAAGCATTCAAATGGCAGGATAAAAAGCATTGACACAATGCTGGATGAAGTGCTACGCGATATCATTGAAATACGAAAAGCCAAAGCACAAAACCTTCAGTCTAACATTAATAGTTTGCCAAAAA
>CAYXQX010000580.1:0-2965 GCA_964467485.1 uncultured Porphyromonadaceae bacterium
AGAAATCACAAAATATCTAAAAATAGTTGTTGAATTGAAAAATGAATATACTTTTGCCGTTGTAAACAAATGTTGTTTACGCTTGTTATTGAGATTAAGTTTTGATCTATGGATGATATTAATTCGCTACATGCATTAGCATACTTCAATTTGCTGAAGACCGGAAGTTGGATAGAGGAAAGAGTAAAAGAAGCCTTAAAGCCCTTTAATCTAACCCATGCTCAGCTAAATGCGCTGTATATATTATTGGAGGATGATCCGAATCCCGTATCTGCAAGCGAAATAAAAAAGAGAATATTGGTTAGTAATCCTGATGTAACCCGTTTGTTGGACAGGTTAGTGAAAAAGGGTTTTGTGCTACGGGAAACTTGTCCGAATAACCGCAGAAAGATAGATGTTTCTGTGACTGACAGTGGAAAAGAATTGTTTGTAAATGCTCAACTTTCAGTAAAGCGGGCTTTAGGGAATTTTTTCGAGAATCAACTCACTGAAGGTGATGCAAAGGATCTAAGAAGGATTTTACATAAGATAAGAGAATAAATTATTTTTTTACTAAACAATTGTTGTAAACAAATGTTGTTAATAACAAGCCAATAATTTAAATACATAATCTATGAATCAGAAAAAGGTAAATGAATATAGCAATGGAGAAATTACTATAGCATGGAAGCCGGGTCTTTGTATTCATGCTGCAAAATGCGTTGGTGCTCTTCCACAAGTATATAAACCGGGCCAAAAACCCTGGATTAAAATAGAAAATGCGACAACTGAAGAGCTCATTGTGCAAATTAGAACATGCCCTTCAGGTGCTTTAACATACAAAAAGAATAAATGAAATTTTAAAACGATTAAACTTTAACAATTATGAAAATAGCAAAAACAATTATTAGATTTCTATTAGGAATTATGCTCATTGTATTTGGATTGAATAAATTTTTACAATTTATGCCCATGCCACCATTGCCTGATGATGCCGGAGCATTTATGGGCGCATTAGTTGCTAGCGGTTATATTTTACCTATTGTGGCTTTAGTTGAAATTGGAACTGGAATCCTATTACTGATTAACAAATTCAAGGCTTTGGCTTTGGTTATTCTATTCCCTGTTATGTTAAATGCCTTTTTATTTCACTTGTTTTTGGATTTACCCGGAATTGGTGCTGCAGCACTTGCAATTATTATGAATGCATTTTTAATAATTAGCGAAAAGGAATCATATCAAGGATTATTAAAAGCATAACAATAAATTTAAATTAAAACAATAAATACAAGAACTATGAAGACAAAGAATTTTGTATTAGCATTTATAATCGTGCTAACAAGTAATGCAATGTTTGCTCAAAAGTTTGAAGTAAACACAAAAACATCAACTATAGAATGGCTAGGTAAGAAAATAGGTGGTCAACATGAGGGCAATATCCTGTTAAAAAGTGGATATTTGGAATTGAAAAAAAATGAGATTGTCGCCGGTAATTTTGTGATAGATATGACAACGATTACCAATACCGATCTTGAAGACGAAGGTTACAATCAGAAATTAGTTGGTCACTTAAAATCGGATGACTTCTTTGGAGTAGAAAAGTATCCTACCGCTAATTTCGAAATTACCAAGAGTTCTAAATTTAGTAATGGAAAAGCCACAGTTACCGGAAACTTAACCATTAAAGATAAAACAGAGAGTGTCTTTTTTGAAGTTCTTGAAAAGGGAAATACATATACTGCAAAAATGGAAATCGACAGATCAAAATTTGATGTAAGGTATGGCTCAGACTCATTTTTTGATAATCTTGGTGACAAGGCCATCAACGATATCTTCACTTTAAATATTAAACTTTTGGTAGATTAAGGCCAAGCATTATTAGAATCAAGGAAAATCCAGAGTTATGAATAGGAAAGAATTTGTAACAAAATCATTAGCTGCAGGCATTGTTGGACTAACAACGCCTGCAGTTTTACAGGCCTCTAATATTAATGGTGAAAAACCCGATAATATTGATTTATTGGGTCGTGTAGGATTTAATCATTTACCAAATAATGAAGATAAAACAATGAATACTGTATTGCACAAAGCCGACACAAGAGGTCATGCAAATCACGGATGGTTAGATTCGTATCATAGCTTCAGTTTTGCTAATTATCACAACCCTGAGCGTATGCATTTTGGTGTGTTAAGAGTACTTAATGATGATCGCGTAGCTGAAGAAAAAGGATTTGGAACACACCCCCATGATAACATGGAGATCATCTCCATTCCTTTAGAAGGCGATCTAGAGCACAAAGACAGTATGGGAAATATTGGTGTTATTAAAGAAGGTGACGTGCAAGTGATGAGTGCCGGAACAGGAATTTATCACAGTGAATACAACAAGAACAGCGATAAAGCTGTGAAATTTCTCCAGATTTGGGTCTTTCCTAACAAAAAGCAAGTAGAGCCCAGATACGACCAAATATCGCTAAGAGATATTGAAAAAGAAAATCAGTTCTATCAGATTTTATCTCCCAACAAAGATGATCAGGGAGTATGGATTCATCAGGATGCCTGGTTTCACTTAGGGGTTTTTGATAAAGAAATAACGACCGATTATCAGCTTAAAAAAGAAGGGAATGGTATATATGCTTTCATTTTAGAAGGAAATGCAAGTATAGCAGGTCAAGCTTTAAAAAGGAGAGATGGTCTTGGCATTTGGAACACAAATAAAATAGAAATTCAAGCAGAAAGTAACACAAAAATATTGCTCATGGAAGTACCAATGAGTATTTAATAATTAACTAAAAATAGATTTATGGAAAAAGGAAAGGTAGCGGGTAAAACCCCTCAAATGGTAGAGTTAGAAGCAGGAAAAACCTATGCTTGGTGTGCTTGTGGTAAATCGGCAAATCAACCTTTTTGCGATAGATCGCACCAAGGAAGTAGTTTTAAACCAACGGTATTTACTGTTGATGAACCTAAAACAACGGCAATGTGC
>CAYXQX010000581.1:0-2960 GCA_964467485.1 uncultured Porphyromonadaceae bacterium
GACTTGAACCTGTGACCTTTGGGTTATGAGCCCAACGAGCTACCAACTGCTCCACCCCGCGATGTGGCCGCAAAGGTAATAAAATTTTTGACAAAATAAAAACTCTTGCATAAAGCTCTGAGACTAATAAGTTTGTATGCGCAGGCATTCTTTCTGTAAAATCTTTTATTCTTTATCCTACTTGGCCTATCTTTGCCTGTTCTGGAAATCTGAATAAATGCTTGGGAGAAAGAAAAGTCTGTACGGGAGGTTAAAGAATAAATACCGTCTGGTAATCCAGAGGGATACCACCTATGAGGAGGTTTGGTTTATGAGGCTGTCGAGACTTAATGTCATTGCAGTGATCTCCAGTTCTATTCTTCTTGTTACTCTTATTGTGGTGGGGCTTATTGTTTATACCCCCCTTAAGGAGTTAATTCCCGGATACCCCAGTGGAGAGATGACCCGTGATATCAGACTGAACGCATTGAAGTTAGATTCTCTGGAGTATCAGTTGTACATGAAGGATAGATATATTGATAATCTTGCAACTATTATTCGGGGTGAGGAACCTATTGACTACGATATGTCTGAGTCTGAAATTCCCATTAGCCCATCCAGTATTGAAGATTATCATTCCAAAGAAGATTCAATCCTTCGTGAGGAAGTGGAGGAACAACAGAGGTTTAGCCTTTCACTCATTGATGATCCCGGGAAGGCCAAAGATCTGAGCGATTTGTTCTTTTTCCCACCCGTGACTGGGATGTTGATCAGTAAGTTTGATGCTGGAGCAAAGCACTATGGAGTTGATATTGTTCCAACTAACGACCAGCTTGTTAAGGCTACACTAGAGGGCACAGTTGTGCTGGCAGATTATACCTCAGAAACCGGCTATGTTATTCAGGTGCTGCATTCAAATGATCTGATCTCAATTTACAAGCATAACAGACAACTTTTCAAGAAAACAGGAGATTTAGTGCGTGCAGGTGAGGCTATCGCCATGGCTGGCAATACCGGAGAGATAACAACAGGACCTCATTTGCACTTCGAACTTTGGTACAAGACAAAGCCTATTAATCCTGAAGAGTATATTAATTTCAATTAGACAATACGATAAGAAATTGATGGAAAAGAAAAGAATAGCTGTCTTAGGATCAACCGGTTCAATAGGTACTCAAACACTGGATGTTATAAGCAGGCATCCTGATCTTTTTGAAGCAGAGGTTCTGTCTGCTCACAACCAATTTCAATTATTGATCGAACAATCGATTAAGTATCGGCCTAATACTGTTGTAATAAGTAATGATGAGCATTACAGCAAAGTGAGAGACGCTCTGGATCCATACGATATAAAAGTATTCGCTGGGCCTCAGGCTCTTGATCAGGTTGTCCAGATGGGAAGTATTGATATGGTTCTTGCAGCAATGGTGGGCTTTGCCGGACTCTCCTCTGTAATTAAGTCGATTGAGGCGGGTAAGGCTGTGGCTCTGGCTAATAAAGAAACTTTAGTGGTTGCCGGGGAGCTTGTCACAAAACTGTCGATTGAAAACAGAGCTCCGATAATTCCGGTAGATTCTGAGCATTCTGCTATTTTTCAATGTCTCGTAGGGGAACATAATAATCCAATTGAGAAAATTTATCTGACTGCCTCAGGAGGACCTTTAAGAGGATTTTCCGATAAACAAATTGCTGAGGTAAGTCTTGAACAAGCTCTTAAACATCCTAACTGGGATATGGGCGCCAAAATTACTATCGATTCTGCTAGTATGATGAATAAAGGCCTCGAAGCGATAGAAGCAAAATGGCTTTTTGACCTGAAACCCGACCAGATTGATGTGATAGTTCATCCTCAGTCGATTATCCATAGTATTGTGCAGTTTAATGATGGGGCAATGAAGGCTCAGATGGGAATGCCGGATATGCGCCTTCCGATTCAGTATGCCATGGCATTCCCAAATCGAATCTCATCACCTGATAAGAGGTTTAGCTTCCTGGATTATCCTGAGCTGAATTTTGAAAAGCCCAACCTGAAAACATTTCCTAACTTGCGCATCGCTTTTGAAGTTATGGATAAAGGCGGAAATGCTCCCTGCGTAATGAATGCTGCAAATGAAGTAGCCGTCGAAGCATTCCTGCAGGAAAAAATAAAGTTTAATGAAATGACAGGGATTATTGAAAAAACCCTGGAAAAAGCAACATTCGTGGCCCAAAGTACTTATGTTGATTATGTAAATTCTGATCGGGAGTCCAGAGAGATAGCCCGTTCTTTTATTTAAATTATATCCTGATATGATCGTATTAATAAAGACAGCGCAGTTGTTATTAAGCTTGTCAATTCTGGTAATTGTCCATGAGTTCGGCCATTTTACCTTTGCCAAATTGTTCAAAGCAAGAGTGGAAAAATTCTATCTCTTTTTTAATCCCTGGTTCTCACTTTTTAAATTCAAAAAAGGAGAAACTACCTATGGGATGGGGTGGGTTCCGCTTGGAGGATATGTGAAAATATCAGGAATGATTGATGAGTCTATGGACAAGGAGCAAATGAGCAAGGAGCCCCAACCATGGGAATTTAGATCCAAACCTTCATATCAGAGACTTCTTATCATGCTTGGAGGTGTTATGTTTAATGTCCTTTTTGCCTTTTTGGTTTACTCAATGATCCTTTTTGCCTGGGGTGAATCTTATCTGTCGACTGAAAATGCTAAGTATGGTATTATATGCGACTCACTGGCACTGGATATGGGATTACAGCATGGTGACAAGGTGCTCACCGTTGACGGCCAACAAATTGAGAGATTCAATGATATTGCTCCTGAGCTACTTTACAATGGCGCAGGCAGTATCCAGGTTGATCGTAAAGGACAAACCGTAAATGTTCCTGTTCCAGAAGACTGGGTGATTAATTATATTGATAAGCAGAGTTTTATCTACTTTGCCTATCCATTTGTGGCTGATAAATTTTCTGGTGATTCTCCGGCAGA
>CAYXQX010000582.1:0-1153 GCA_964467485.1 uncultured Porphyromonadaceae bacterium
CTTACCAATTGAATTTTTGTATTGCTTCAGAGTTAAAAACAGCGAAAAAGAAAATCATTGAATTATTATCTTCAAGACAATATATATATCTTAGTATCTTAGGAGACAACTTTTATAAAACATAAGTGAAAAATAAATTACAAACACCCGTTAAACAAATTGCGGCCATACATGATTTGTCTGGATTTGGAAGGACATCACTGTCAGTTGTAATTCCAATATTGTCGGCTATGGGGGTTAAAGTATGCCCGCTACCAACTGCCGTTTTATCTTCTCACAGCCGTTATGAAGGATATCATTTTGTTGATCTCACAGATCATATGCAAGCTATTATTGATCATTGGAAAGAATTGAAAATCTCTTTTAACGCCATTTACAGTGGTTTTCTGGGTTCCCATGAGCAAATCAATATCGTAATTGATATGATTGATGAATTTAAAAACGATAATCAATTGGTTGTTATAGACCCTGTAATGGGAGACAATGGGGAAATGTACGGATCTATGAGCATGGAGATGGTATCTGAAATGAGAGCGTTGATTCAAAAAGCAGATATTATTACCCCAAATTTAACCGAGGCATCTTTGTTACTTGACGAACCTTTAAAATCAGCTAATAACGAAAAGCAAATTAAAGAATGGATGTTAAGATTATCGGATATGGGGCCTGAGATGGTAGTTATTACAAGTGTTCCGGATGAATCTTCGTTGAAAAAATATTCTGTAATAGCATATAATAAAAGTGATTCTCGTTTCTGGAAAGTTCCAATAAATTATATTCCGGCTGATTTTCCGGGTACAGGCGATTGCTTTACCAGCATATTAACAGGCGCGTTACTGCAGGGAGATAGCTTACCTCTGGCACTTGATAGGGCAGTACACTTTATTTCCTGCGGTGCAAGGGCAACATTTGGATATGACTATGATCAAAATCAGGGCATACTATTAGAACGGATACTTAACCAGTTAAATTTTCCTATCCCAATTGGAGGTTACGAGATTTTCTAACGAATACAAAAAAGAACTTACTCAGATATTAAACGTGAATCTTTCGACAGCGTTTTAACGATGAATAGTTTAGAACATAATCCGGAAAAGCATCAGAAGTGATGTGACATAAATAGTGTACACTTGAAGATTAAATGCTCTATTTA
>CAYXQX010000582.1:1163-2960 GCA_964467485.1 uncultured Porphyromonadaceae bacterium
CATCTAATCCCGAAATTGGGAATATCAATGAATCTTTCGTGATCCCACATGACATAAAGTCTGCCTTTGAAGATTAAATGCTCTATTTACCTAAAGTATTTAATAATACCTCTTTTAATTCTTTCAGGTAAGCGGAATCGAGCGAACGATTTGCTATGGGAACTTCCACTTTTTTATGTGCATCTATTCTGATAGGTGCCTGGCTTAATACAACTATTTCGTTACCCATCAAAAGAGCTTCATCCACATCATGAGTTACGAAAATTACTGTTCGTTTATCGGCCTGCCAAATCCTTGAAAAAGTCCGTATAAGGTTTAATTTGAGCTTAATATCCAGGCCTTTAAGCGGCTCATCCATCAAAATTATATCAGAAGGATATGCAAATGCCCGGGCTATGGAAACCCTCTGGCGCATTCCTCCGCTTAATTTCGAGGGGTAGTAATCGGCAAATTCATCGAGCTCTACAAGCCGCATAAACCGGGAAGTCAGTTTTTCCCTCTCCTCAAGAGGCAAATCTTTACTTAAGGCAAATTCGATATTCCCCTTAACGGTTTTCCAGGGGAGTAACCTGGGGTCCTGAAAGATGTATGAAATAACCTTCTTGTCGAATCCTATAAGGTCACCTCGGTCGGGCTTAATGATATTGCCAATAATGTTCAGCAGTGTTGTTTTTCCACATCCCGACGGGCCCAGGATACAGGTAATTGTACCTTCAGGAAAATCGATGCAGAAATCACTGAAAAGTGAAATATCATCAAAATCTTTATATAGACCTTTAATCTCTAAGCTCATAGTCATTATCTCCAGACAATAAGTAAACGTTCAATCCATCTGATTACCTTTTCGAATCCAAAACTAATAATCACAGCCACTATGGTCCATGCAATTACAGCATCAACATTTAAAAATGTCTGTGCATTTTGCATTAATGTGCCAATACCATATTCCGGCTGACTAAGTACCTCTCCTGTGATTATAGCCCTCCATCCAATACCAATTGCGCTTGAAACACCACTTATTATGAATGGCAATATGGCCGGGATATATAACTCTCTGATGATTCTGTACCTGCCAATCCTATAAAAGGTGGCCATCTCAACAAGGTCAGTATCAACACTCTTAATCCCGTCTATTACATTGGTACAAATGAATGGGAACATAATGAGAATTGCGATAAATATAGGCACTAAGCTCGGATTTAACCAAATAAGAGCCAGAAGAATAAGGGCAATAACCGGTATGGATCGAATGGTTACAATAATAGGTCTCAGAAAAGCATTGAAATTTGAATTTATTCCTGCTATAACACCTAATCCTATACCCAAAATGCTGGATATAACAAATCCAACCATACCACGTAGTACCGTTGAACCAACTATTGCTAAAAACTGGCTGTCACCAAAAAGACTCAGAATGGTAATCAGAATTTTTTCTGGGGGAGGAAGAATAATATCTGAATCAAAATGTATGGACACAATTTTCCAAATGGCTAGCATAAAAACCAGTGAAGCCAGGCTTATATATTGCTTTTTAGTAAAAAAATTCTTCATCAGGGATTTTTCCTCCAATAATATCAGGATTCATTTGGTAAAAAACGTTTAGGTACTCCTCTATCTCCAACTTAATGCCTTTTGCATAAACAAATTTAAGATTTGATCGTTGTATGGCATCAAAAGCCACATCATAATCAGGCAAAATATTGTATTTGACAATCAGCATAGCTGCACTATCGGGCTTATTATTTACCCATTTTGTTGAAGCTTCGTAGGCTGAATTCAACTTTGTCACCAGCTCCA
>CAYXQX010000583.1:0-2937 GCA_964467485.1 uncultured Porphyromonadaceae bacterium
ATCTGAATACACACCAAAATAAGTCTCTATCAGAGTATATGTTGAGCGATTAATAAGAGCAAAATTGTAAAAACTCATGTCGTTCAAGGCATCATTGGTAGAAAATTCAAAAGCCTGTGCCCTTAGCTCCATTCCAATAGGTTCACCATTAGGACTGGCATGAATATCCCCTCTATCATTGTAAACCCACCATAAGGTTCCATCACCGTATAATCTTGGCCTTCTTAATTCCCTGGTAGTCCCGCATGGTAATATCCCGTCCAAATCATAAAAAGGATAATCCCCATCAGCTGGATTATAAAATCCATCATCATTGTTATCCCAGAAAGGCGCAAGATAAAAATCATATCCGGCAGCAGCATCAGCATGAGCTGGCCAATCAAGAATTGACTGAGGAATTGTATATCCTTCAAATTCTATTCCTCTTTCATCTGGTGTTTTATTGTACCACTCACGGAAAGCTTCAACCTGATAGCGAGTAATTTCCATGTGTTTATCATACTGATAGCATACTTCTATATCAGTGGTTCCACGAGCATCACCTTCCATAAGTAGCGGACCCGGCCAGAAATTACGACCTCCATTATACAGAATTGCCGAAATTTTTAACTGACCATTAACGTCAGTTCCTCCAATCCAAATACCACCCGAATAAAGGGAGGTTTTTTGTGAGTTCTTAGGGATTTCATAACCAGCTCCCCCACTGATATCAGTCCAAAGCAAACCAGTTGTAAAAACCCAGGTTCTTGCATTATTCAGAGATATCTCGGTAACTGTAGTTCCCATCTGACAGGCAGCTGTCATTCCTTTCAAATCATTGTTGAATCGATGGCCCTAAGATGAAGAAGTAAAATCTATAGCCAGGGCATTACAAACAAGCAGAGCAAATAAAATGCTAATTAAGAAAGACTTTTTCATGTTTAGTTCAAATATTAGATAATGCTATCATAAAATATCAATAACCTCAAAAGATATTAATCCAGAGGGAACTTTTATTTCAACCTGATCTCCTATCTTCTTGCCTATCAGTCCTTTTGCAATAGGAGTGCTAATGGAAATTTTACCTTCTCTCAGGTTTGCTTCCGCCTCAGAAACAATAATGTATGTCATCTCTGCTCCGGTTTTTGTATTGCGGATTTTAACTTTAGTCAATATCTGGACGCTATCTTTGTCCAGCTTGGATTCATCAATTAAACGGGCATTCATCAAGGTGTCCTGGAGTTTTGCAATTCTCATTTCCAGTAGGCCCTGTGCTTCTTTAGCAGCATCATATTCTGCATTTTCCGACAAATCCCCCTTATCTCTTGCCTCTGCGATCTCCTTGGATATAGATGGTCTTTCCACTCGAACCAATCTATCCAGGTCCTCACGTAACTTTATTAAACCTTCTTCTGTTAAATATGTCAGTTTACCCATTACTCAGTTTTTATTGTTGAATAACAAATAAAAAAGAATCCCGACAAATCGGGACTCTTTTTCTTCGATATGTAATTAAATTTTTACATGATAATCCGAGCCCCAATAGTATGAACACCATTGAAAGGATCAGTATCTCTGTAAGAATAGTCAATAGAAAACACAGAACCATTATCCTTATTCAAAGGCACCCTAACTGAACATCCACCGGTTGGGCCTGTAAATACAGTTGTTCTGAAAGGATAATCATCTTCAAAAGGATTAATTCCATCTTCATAGTTAAAACCACCACGAAGAATCAAGATATTTTTGAAGTCATACTCCATACCTAAATGAAATTGGTCTTTTGAAAAAGAGTTAGAAGTAAACCCACCAGCGAGTGTGATTCTTTGTCCAACTCCAAAATTAAAGTCATACGCCAAACCTATCTTAACCTGAGTAGGAAGTTCAAAATCAGCTGATCTGTGTTCAACTGTCATATCAATTCCATTGGGAGGGACAGTACCTCTGAAAGACATACCATCACCAGAGTACTTCATAGTTGGACCAACATTTTTTAATGTTATTCCAAAATGTACTTGTCTCTGAGCACCAGTAACGTACTGTATACCGGCATCGATAGCTACACCAGCAGCTTTCAAGTCGGAAATTCCGCCTGAAACAACCTTTACAATAGCACCTCCATAAATACTGTTGGAAAACTCCTTCGCGAAGGATACTCCAATAGTAGAATAACGTGGACTAAATGTACCAACCCCTCCTTCAGGATTCTCAACGGTTGTAACCTCAATATCTCCCATATTCATGCTCATAAGGTAAACCCCTAATGCACCTGAATCTCCAACCTTTTGTACAAGGCTCATTGAGTTAATACTGATATCGGTGCCAACAAGCCAATTTGAATTTGAATAACCCAATTCAGTTTTGTTTATCATGGCAGAACCGGCAACATTCAAATAAAGAGCTTCAACTCCTGTTACACTACCAATATTAGCGCCACCCCAACCAGAATTACCGGCCCATGGATTAATCAATAATTCATCAGCACCCGCCTGACCAATCCTGGTCTTATTACCTGCAAAGGATGAAGTAGAAACTACTATCCCTACAAGGAGCAGGCTTACTATATATTTAATTTGCTTTTTCATAGCTGTATTATTTTTCAATTTCTAACCTATTATGAATTAGTCCTATAGTGAATTAAGGTCTTGAGGGCGTAAAGCTCCAAACCATTTCACAACATGTTCACCAATACCAGGAGCATCTATATGGAAAATATAAACTCCACTGGCGATAGGAATACCATACTGGTTCTTCATATCCCAATCCATATAAGTCTCTTCGCTATCCTTAGATATCCTACGAATCAAATTCCCACTCAGAGAATATATTGATACAGTACAAGTCTTAGGCAGGTTAGTTACTTTAACCATGTTATCGAGCTGACTCAATTCATATGCACTAAAACCATAATATGGGTTAGGCACAACTCTGATAAGATCCAAGGCATCAATAGCAATT
>CAYXQX010000584.1:0-2934 GCA_964467485.1 uncultured Porphyromonadaceae bacterium
AACTAGTTATGGGCTCAATTCATTATTCCTATTTCCTATTTGACTCTTCAGGGAAAGTAAATCCTCTCTACCCACAAAAAGAAAACCTAAAGTCAATGGAAGTTCTAGTAGGCTCAATTTTTTTTAAAAGTGGTAAGCTAGCATATTATATGCCCCCATTTTGTGACACTTTATACCAATTTAATATGTCACAGTTAGTTAGGAAAACCCATTTCAAACAAGGAAAGCTTTTCTTACCTCAAAAGTATATTTACGACCATCGCAAATTCAGGAACGAGTTTAAACGATATATCTTTAATTTAAGAGCCTATCCTGCATATGGGAATAATCTTTTCATAACATATTATCATAAGGGAAAACCAAATATTGGAATTTGCAATCCTGAAAAAGGCGACCTTAAGATGATCAATCTTGATGGTAGGTTGAATACAAGCATTCTGAATGATTTAGATGGAGGTCTGGAATTCGAACCTGTTTATAATAAGAGCAAAAATTCCTGGTATAAATTAGTTTGGGTTGATGAACTCAAGAGCCTCCTGGAAGAAGATAGGTTTCTCCAGAGAAAAATAAAACATCCGGATAAAAGAAAACAGTTAAAGGAATTCATCGAAAACCTGAGTGAGGAAGACAATCCGGTGATTATTATAACCAAAGGGAGATCAAATTAGTTACTCGTCCCCTGCATGGTTCACACCAGGTGGAGACAATATTTGTAATTTAATTACCGTATATCTAAAGTATTATTTTAAATTTACGGTGAAGATGATATGGCCATGTATATAAAGAGATCCATAGAAAGTAAGATGTTGCTCCTTATGGATCATTTCCCTGCTGTGGCCATTTTGGGTCCCAGGCAGGTCGGGAAAACGACTCTTGTTAAAGAGATAAGTAGTAGACTGCCAAGAGAATCTGTCTACCTAGATCTTGAAAATCCGGTCGATCTTGGAGCACTAGACCATCCTGTTGAATTTTTAAACTCTATCTCAGAAAAGACTGTTATTATTGACGAAATACAAAGGAGACCAGATCTTTTTCCTGTGTTACGCTCGATTATTGATAGTAAGCGCAGTAACGGACGGTTTATTCTGCTTGGTTCAGCTGGACCTCAATTGCTATTTTTAAGCAATGAAACCCTTGCTGGCAGGATAGTATACCTTGAATTACCTCCATTTGAACATACTGAAATTGAGCATCTGGCCGATTTTCGTCAGCACTGGCTTAAGGGAGGGTTTCCGAGTGTATTCCTTCAATCGGATAAAATGATCAGGCAAGAATGGTTTAAGTCATTTGTATCAACTTATATTGAGCGAGACTTAAGATTATTGGGTTTAAATACTTCTGTCTTAAATCTTCAAAGGTTGATTCGAATGATTTCTGCATATCAGGGAGGATTACTCAATATGAGCCATCTGGCCAAATCATTAGGCGTATCATCACCAACAATAGCAAATGCAATATCATTTTTTGAGAGGTCCTTTATTGTACGACTTCTACTACCATGGCATGCTAATATTGGAAAGAGGTTGGTGAAATCTCCTAAAATCTATATAAGAGACTCCGGGATAGCAAATTATCTTCTAAGTATATCTTCCTACGAAGAATTACTTCGACATCCTTTATTAGGAAATCTATGGGAAGGATATGTTATTGAAGATATAATAAATACTCTTGGCGATGATTTCCAATACTTTTATTACCGAACTGCAGATCAAACAGAGTGTGACCTTTTGGTGTTTAAAGGGAATGATTGTATCGCAGCTATCGATGCCAAATTCACGCCCCGGCCAAAGCGAACCAAGTCAATGACAATCACGATGCAGGATTTGAATGTTAAAAAAGGGTTTTATGTTATTCCTGAGAGCAAGTTTTCATACTCAATTTCCGATAATCTCTTTGTTGCAACTCCCTGGCAATTAACAGAGATAATAAAATCTAATAATGTTTAGGTGTTCAAACTAAAAGGATGATAAACGAGTAAGGGATTATTTGCTTCTGAATTATTATCAGCAGTTTCAATCAATTTTGTTCTATATGGTTCTGTGAAATCCTCATCTTCACTTGCTTTTTTAGTACTTTTAGTCGTTCTCCACCATATTTTTAACTATATCGAAATGGAAAAGATATTTATCCTATTATCTCTTATTTCAGTATGCCTTGCCACACACGGATTTGGACAATCAATCTCGAAACCCATTACTATTAAAGTTGATGTTAAAAAGCAATCAAACGATATAGGTTTGGCATTTGAGAAATGTTCCTTTATTCCTCTTGAAACTTCAAAAGAGTGTTTGTTTGGCCGTGTTGCATTAGCGGAGAAGCACGGGGATATGTTTTTTCTCACTAACATTCGAGACGAATTACTGATGAGTTTTGATGCGAAAGGTAATTTCATAGCTAATTATGTACGAAGCGGGAAGGGCCCTGGGGAACTAGTGAGTCCTATGTCCTTTATGATCGATAGCAAAAATGATAATGTTGTAATTTGTTCCTGGGATAGAAAGGCCAATTTATACTTCTCCCTTGATGGCACATTTATTAATGAGGTTCCTTGTAGCATCAATAATGAAGGGATGGTAATGCTTCAGGACGGCAGCATTGCCTATTATACTGGGAAACCCTATAATATGTTTAATAACAAGCCCGATTATTCATGGCTGATTATAACAGACAAGCAGTCAAACGTAAGCTATAAAGGTTTATATCTTCCAGTTATCAAGAAATCAGGATACGTGCTGTACCAAAGCTTTCCCAGGTATAAAAATGAAGTTTATTTTAAACATCCTTATGCCGACACGATTTACAAAGTTGACCATCAAGGACCCCAGCCTAAATATGTATTTGACTTTGGGAAGTATCAAATTGATTGGAGCAAGATCGAGCCAGAGCCACCAATAAAAATTCATTTTCAAATTAGGGGCCAGAATAAAGCTACAA
>CAYXQX010000585.1:0-2930 GCA_964467485.1 uncultured Porphyromonadaceae bacterium
AACATGACTCCCTATTGAACTCAATTGCGAAGACTACTCACATGAGAATGAGAGTATTAAATCCATAAGCTCATGTGCATCGATAAATGAGGATGGAACAATAAATATTTCACTGGTAAACCTTAATCATGAAAAGGATATTGAACTTTCATGCGAGCTTCAGGGAAGTAATCTTACCAAGGTCAGCGGACAAATTTTAACATCAGGAAAAATCAATGATTTCAACGACTTTGATAAAGAAGAAAAAGTAAAACCCAAAACCTTCAAAAGAGCCAAAATCAAAGGCAATACACTGTACGTAAAACTTCCCGCAAAATCAGTAGTAGTCATACATATCAATTAAAAACGCACTACCTCCAGCTAATGAATCAAAAAACAAATAACTATTAACCACTAGCTTCAGCTAGTGGATCAAAAAACAAATAACTATTAACCACTAGCTTCAGCTAGTGGATCAAAAAACAGCATTAACCACCCAAACATGAAAGCCACAAAACTTCTAACAGGCATCCTGCTTCTACTAATAACCTCCTGCCAACCGCAAAAAGACCTTAAGCAGGTATCAATCTCACTAGACCCATCCGTCGTTACAGGGAGCATCGATAAGATGGTTTATGGCCATTTCTATGAGCATATTTATCATTCAGCCAATGGCGGTCTGTGGGGCGACATGATATGGAACAGAAGTTTTGAGGAATATCCAAGTGGGGGTAAGTGGGTCTCTAACAATGGAATTCTAACTCAATCCAATCTTAGCACAGATATAAAAATGTTCTTTGGGGAGAGCAGCTGGACCGATTATGAGTTCACTCTTGAGGCTAAAAAGACTGACGGTTATGAAGCTTTTCTTATTCTATTCAGGGCATCAGATGAGGAGAATTTCTATTGGTATAATATAGGGGGCTGGGGAAATTCAAAGCATGCTCTGGAAAAAGAAGTCAAGGACAACCGCCAGGTTATAACCGACCTAAAAGACTGTCGAATTGAGAACAACAAATGGTATGATATAAAAATCAGATGTAAAGGGAACAATATCAAAGGCTGGTTAAATGGTGAATTACTCCTCGACTTCACCGATGAGGAGAATCCTTTTTTATCAGGAATGATTGGTCTTGGATCATGGAGCACCGAGGTGAACTACAGAAACATAGTAGTTTCTTCGCTGAACGGCAAAACATTATTTAAAGGGCTGCCCGACTTACCTCATACTGAATTATTGCCAAGGCACTGGTCAAAGATTGGTGAGTCAAAGATAATTCCTGTTAAATCACAAGCTCTCAACAGTGACTACTGTGTACTTTTCGGGAAATCAGAAGGAGATACGAGGCTTCATCAGGATAACATTTCAGTTGAAGCAAATACTAACTATAATGGTTCCATCTGGATTAAGGGAGCCACAACGGATAAACTTGTTGTAAGCTTAAAGATGGGAGAGGAAAAACTGGCTGAAAACATACTGACTGGCTTCACCTCTGAATGGCGAGAGTATCCAATTCACTTTTTGCCTTTGAAAACAAGCGATGAGGCTTCAATAGATCTTTTGGCTTCATCAGGAGGACATTTGTACATTGATCAATTTAGCCTGATGTCGGAAAAATCAACAGCTAATGACGGTTTCCGTCCGGATCTGTTTGCTGCTGTGGATGGCCTTAAACCACCAATAATCAGATGGCCCGGGGGTTGTTTTGCCGAGTTATACAGATGGAAGGACGGTATTGGAGCTCAACACGAAAGAGGCGTTTTCCCTATTACTATCTGGGATGATAAAGACCTTAACTCCCTGGGTACAGATGAGTTTATTACCATGTGCAGGAAACTTGATTCGGAACCACTAATCGTAATTAATGCCGGCTTCCACGAGGGAGCAGGCACACCAGAAGCATGGGAACCCTGGATAAAGGAGGCCTGCGAATGGCTGGAATACTGCAACGGTCCAATAGATTCAAAATGGGGATCAAAAAGAGCAGAAAATGGTCATCCGAAGCCCTATAATGTTAAATACTGGGAGATTGACAATGAATTGTGGCGATCTAAAGTGCCTGATGCTAAAATCTATAGCGAGGCTGTGAAACTATTCTCAGTGGCATTGAAAGAGGTTGATCCTTCGATTATTGTAATTGCCCATGGAGGAAACGGTATAGATGAGAAATGGAACAATATTCTCGTTAAAAACAGTGCAAATTATTTTGATATCCTTAGTGTTCACCATTATATGGATCCCGATAAATTTAACGAGGGAGTGTATCAGCAGGAAGCTTTCTATAACAGAACAGCCAAGACTATGGCGGAATCGGATAATCCCAACATGAAGCTCTATATATCAGAATGGAACGCCCAAACAACTGACTGGAGAACAGGCCTGTATGCAGGCGGATTGCTTAATGCATTCGAACGATGTGGCGACTTTCTAACTATCGGAGGACCTGCACTGTTTTTGCGACATGTAACTGCAAACGCCTGGGACAACGCCTTTATCAACTTTGATCACACCGGCTGGTTTCCAGCGCCGAACTACGTGATTATGAAGCTCTGGCGAGAGAATTACGCTCCTAACAGAATCCTCTCAAGTTGCGATGACAAGGATCTTAATATTGTGAGTACTCTTTCTGAAGATGGAAATACTGCAATTCTTAAAATTGTTAATCCTGTTGAGGAAAACAAGAGTATTATTATAAATATTCCTGATGCAATAAAATTTGAAAAGCCAACATTAACCCTGGTTGCCCCCGACTCGCTGAATCAGCGTAATACAATGGAAAACCCTGAATCAATCATTCCGCTTGCAGGGAAAGTGAAAGTCTCGAATCAGAAAGTGACATTTGAAATACCTCCCTACTCCTGCGGAATAATTCGAATCACAATAAACCGAATAACCGAGTAACGGAGTAACGGAGTAACGGAGTAACGGAGTAACGGAGTAACGGAGTAAC
>CAYXQX010000586.1:0-2918 GCA_964467485.1 uncultured Porphyromonadaceae bacterium
TCTATATCACAACAAACGACCTCGTGCCCGACATTTGCCAAACAGGCACCAGTCACCAAACCTACGTAGCCCACGCCCATGCAAACAATCTTCATTTTTTTAAATCTCCTCTGATTATTTCAACTGAATCAACGATCTCCATTGGGAAAGGCAATGTTCCGGTGAGAACATTTTCGTCCTTTCCTGAGCCGCTTGTCCATATCTTTTTCTGAGCTTATTGTCTTCAAGCAGCTTCATAGTGGCTGAAGCCAGTAAGCTTTCAGGGGAAGAGTTGTCCTTTTGGCAACTCTGGTCAAAACGAGGTATAAGTATTCCATACGGACTATAATATATATCTGTGATCTTTTCGTCAAAGTTATCTTTGTTAGTTAATATTTCTCTTGGGCCAGAGGGACAATCAGTAGAAATGACAGGAATGCCCAAGGTCATTGCTTCCAAAAGCGCATTCGGAAAACCCTCGCCCAGAGACGGCAATATGAAAAGCGTTGCCTTAGCCATCCATACAAATGGATTAGATTGATAACCGGGAAAATGGACAGAATTATTAATTCCTAATTGATGAGTCAAATCAAGCAATTGTTCTTTAAGCGGACCATCTCCCAGAATGACCAGCTGAGTTTCAGGATAGTGTTTTTGGACTTCCTTGAATGACTGAATGAGAAAGCGATGTCCTTTCTTCTCAATAAGACGGCCGCAGGTAATTACCACGGGATTTTTAAATATGCTTTTATATGATTCAGGGAAATGTTCTGAAGCTAATTGCTGAAGAAGTTTTTGATCACAATAATTATATATGACGGATATCTTTCTCTTATCAACGGTGAACAGCGAGCGGAAATCACTAGCTACCTGTCTGGAATTAAAATTAATGGCATCTGCTCGTCTGAGGAGAAGCGGATAGCAAAATTTGATAAGACTACGTTTCATCAGAGATTTATTTCTCAAGGCTATGGACAGATGTGTGCGTACGGAGATGATACGTCGGAGTTTTTTTAACGTGAGCATATTGAGTATATTGGCGCGTTCCATAAAACTGATCAAAACCTGACAGTTGAGTCTTTTGAGTGTCCGCTGCAGTTTTAGCCACTGCCATGGTGCCACAAAAACCTTGTACAAAGTTTTCCAACGTACATCTGCTTGGCTCAGGTGGATAACTCGTTTTGAGAGTTCCTTTTGTCTCTTCGCATCACCATGAATCGGTATCTCTACATTGCGGTCCAGGGTAAGGAGGTACACATCCAAGCCCTGTGCTTGAAAACTATCCAATAAACGCAGAGCCATGCTCTGGGCTCCTCCTTGTTCTAAGGAACCGATTAATATGCAGACTGTCATTGATTTACTCATCTGATTTCACCGGAGTCCATTTAATAATTAGCTTTCCCGTGAAAAAATCGATTACTCCTAAGAGTGTTCCGTAATTTCCCAAAATAAAATAGGTTACAAGAGATACTATCTTTTGCATGCTTTCTCCGATTCGGGTTGAGGGAGAACGCCAGGCTGTCAGAGGATAGAGTAAAGCCGTACCATAAAAAACAAGTTGGAGCATCAAAATGACTAACATTATCCCTGATGTCAAAGAAAGAAAGAGCACACTCAGAAATATTCCCATCAAGAAAACAGGAAGGCACCTGCGGAGAATTTTGTTGATAAATAATCCATGGGAATACCAACCGAATCTTACAGGATTAAGCAATTCTTTATACTTAGCGATTCCGTGCAGGCTGCGCACTACAATACGCCGCCGTCGTTGAATCTCATGCTTTGGTGACCGGGAGGGAGAATGGATATACATATATGCTTCAGGTTCAAAGACGAAACGGTATTTAGCCTTTACTACTGAAAGGCAGTTATAGAGATCATCTGTGGCGGCCGGATCAATGGGTTGAAACAGTGATCTGCGAATGGCATAGAGTTTTCCCTCGTTAGAGGTCAGACTTCCTGTTTTTCCTTCCATAGACTTAATTAAGTTATCAAAGGCAAGATAGCGAGATTGGGCACTTTGCAAAGAGGTCTTTTCTTTAACAATAGTTCTATGACCGCATACTCCGCCTATAGCTGTGTCTTGAAAATGATTCACCAACAAAATTATCGCCTTTTTATTTATCATGGCATCAATATCGGAGAAGACCAGAATTTCACCGGTACTCTGCTCAACCGCCTTGTTCAATCCATAGGCTTTGCCCTGATGTGTTTTTGATGAGAGTTGTTTTACCTGAATATTCTGGAGGCGAGTCTGAATGTCACAAGTATTCTCAGAAGAGCCATCTGAAAAAAAAATAAACTCAAGCAAATGGTGAGGATAATCAAGTTGTTGTATATTCTTAACTTTTTCATCAAGTAATGCGTCAGCCTTGTGAGAAACAGTGATAATGCTAACTCGAGGAAAATGCTTAGAAATAGAGATGAATGATTTGAATGGATTCCGAGCAATGAGAAGTCGGCAGAAGAGAAAACATGGGTAGAGCACGAATACCAGCATCATTCCAAGGAGGCAAAAAAAGAAGATTCCGTAAAAAACAACAAACAGGAAGTTCGTCACGATTTTACCTTTTTAGGAAGATGTTTGACTGCTAATGTAAGAGCTACCTGGGACAAAGGAACGCTTAAGAGGAATAGTTTGTGATCCAAGCCGCTTTTAAACAGGAAGTATATAGTAACAGCTACAAAGGAGAGTCGATAGGCTGAAGCAAGTGAGGCCATACTATGCAGTCCAGAGTCTAAAAATAGCCGCCTGGCTTTGGTAAAGTTTGAAAATACTTTCCACAAAAGCATCATAAAGAAAAAGAATCCAATGATTCCAGTGCCAACAAGAATCTCTAAATATGTGTTGTGAGCAGGACGCTCTTCCATATCAAAATGCTTGGTCATTTCGGAATTCACCCAGACCTTTCTAAAACTAAATGTTCCTGTGCCAAGCA
>CAYXQX010000587.1:0-2917 GCA_964467485.1 uncultured Porphyromonadaceae bacterium
ATCCACCTTTTGATTCCCGATTAAGCACAGATGCGGTGAAAATCAATCGTATCGAGGAGATTGAAAACAATAGATGTCATTTGCCAGACAACCAAATTGCTTATCTGTTTTTAGAGCAGGCGCTTAGATTGACCCGTTATGGTGGCAAATGCTGCATGATCCAACAATATGGCTTCCTTTACAACAGGAATTCATGCAAGTTCTGCAATTACATTATGAATACATTTAAAGTTGATGTCATATACGACTTCATTTCAATTCGCGGGTTCTTCAAAAAAGGAAAAGCTGATACTAAGATAATCGCAATACTTGCAAACAGTGCGCTGCCTGACGCAGATCATCGAATTTCTCATTGGACTTTCCGTCGAACAAATAGTATTAATGGAAGAATTTGTTTTGAGCTTGATTATTATGATCGCAACTATGTTTCATTGAATGAATTAGGAAATAATCCATTCATTTGGCGCGCAAACCTGTTAGGTGGCGGGAGATTGAAATATTTATCCAAACGCCTCTTAAATATTCGGAATCTTTCGGAATATCTAAAGGAAAAAAAATGGGACTGCCAAGTGGGATTTATTGCTGGCAAAGATAGACCAGAAAACAGAGTTGCGCATTACCTTACAGGCAGACCGTCATTACCTACTGAAGGACTTAAATCCAATGGTATTATAGAAGATAAAATAATCAGGAGACTACCAAATGTTAGATTTAAAGATCCTTGCAATGAAACGCTATTTACCCCACCTTTAATACTTATCAAACTATCAGATAAACTACAAATGGACTTTTGGAATAAGAGTTTTCTCTCTTTTACATCTAGATTTGTGGGAATACATTCCCCTGTTAACGAAAAGAATGATCTTTACAAATTATTCTTAATACTAAAAAACAATATAAAGAATAATAAGTTTTCGGTATTAATAAACGGGTCAGAACTCCTAATGAGATCCACTTCAATAAAGAAGCAAGATTTGATGAAAATTCCTCTACCGGAGGATCCCGCGGAATTGGATATGGTGTTTTGGGAAGAAGTACTTCGTGATGATGTAATCAAATATATGGCTGATTATGTGCGACTCGGGCAAGATTCAGATTTACTAAAGAAACGAGCCAAGGAAGAACACCTACGAAAGTACAGCAAATTATTCGTTAAAATGCTTGGTTCTATTTACAGTGACCTTAAGGCAGCAGAGCCCATCTCACTTGATGGTCTTTGGTGTCAGCCATTTTATTTCGGAGATAAACCAAATCTTGAGTGGATCACAAAGAAGGATTCAGATTCACTTAGGGCTCTTGTTTATCAAGAGGCGAACCATAAGGTGTTAAGAAATATACGAATTATTACCATTTATCAGGACAATGTCATATTCATGGTTAAGCCTGACCGTTTGCGTTATTGGATTCAATCCACTGCAATCCGTGATGCCGATGATACGCTTCATGATCTTTTCAAACAAGGATTCTAACGTTGAACCAAGAAATATGTAGAAGCCTAGGAAGTATTACAGCTAAGCCTGGAAAGAACCTTATTCCAAAAACTATCGAATTTCTATATGATAGCCTTGCAGTGTGGCGTGTCGATTATAAGCCTGATAATGATGTTTCTGAACCAAAGATAAACTATGATCTGCGAACATTTCTTGATATTCGAGGACGAGAAGTGTTTCCAATGGTTACGTTTAACAGTGGAAAACCGGAACATGGTCATGCGGCTGTGGATTTAGCTGTCCAACCTGTCGAAAAAACGATCATTGAGTGTGTGAAGTACTCGATGTATGATGCGTTTCTTGTAATAGAGTGTAAACGATTACCAACGCCACCTCCACGACCTCGTGAAAAGGAATACGTCTATGGATTTTTTAAAAATAAAAGTCCGAGTGGAGGTATACAGAGGTTCAAGCATGGGATACATGGCGGCAAAGTAAATCAGGCTGTTATAGTTGGTTACATCCAGAAAAAATCGCCAGAGCATTGGTATAGAACCATTAATGGTTGGATCACCGAATTGTGTGAAAACTCTGATAATCCCAGCAATATGGTATGGTCTGAAGCTGAGTGCCTTGAATCGGTAAATATGACAGATGAGGGAGCGAGATTAGAATCAAGACACAATCGAGTCAGAGAGCATGCAATTTCCGAAGACATTATTCTCCATCATTTATGGGTAGTGTTTAGATGAAATGGGAATAGATAAGTCTTACACTTCACACGGCTTTACTTTCGCATTTTTCATCCCCTTGAACGCTTCCTCTTGCTTCAGCCTTTCACAACCTATGGTGAACTATATAACTTCATCACCATTCCGTCACCGTTCCGTCACACCATCAATCCCTTATCCACAAGCAGTTTCCGCCAATTATGTGACGATGTGACGATTTTTCCACATACCCCCTACCAGGCACTCCAGCGAAGGCAGGAGCCCAGTGCTTAAAAACGTCCAATCAGGTCATTCTTCCTCACCGACCTTCCTGCGAAGGCAGGTATCCATCGCATTCATCCTCTTTGTGCGCTTTGTGCCCTTTGTGGTTAATGCACCGAAATCCGTTCAATCAATTTCATCTGTTGTGCGTTTCCTTCACTTCACCAACATCACCTTCTTAGTATTGCTCTGACCGTTTGATGTAAGATTCAGGAAATACACTCCAGCGGGATTTCCTGTAGCATTCCAGGCAAACTTATGATGACCAGCGCCGAGGTTGCTGTTGACCAAAAGGTCAATTTCTCGCCCGTTCATGTCGAAAATCGCCACTCGGACTTCTTCCTGCTTTGGCAAATCGAAACCTATTGTAGTTGAAGAGTTGAAAGGATTTGGGTATGGGGTGTGCAAAATGTATTGTGCGGGAAAGGCTGGATCAATTAAATAACTGATGTTTCGCAATTAAAAAGCAGTTAAAAAACATCACGTAATAGCATG
>CAYXQX010000588.1:0-2909 GCA_964467485.1 uncultured Porphyromonadaceae bacterium
ACTTCCTGCAAGGATTCCATGGTCATAATGAAAAATGATTGGTTCAATATTGTAAATAAAATTATATTTTTCGCTCCATGATTCTATCTCTTTTTTCTCTTGACACCCGTAAAATGCAATTAGTAATAAGATCAATAAGCTGAGATTAAAGCCTTTTGAAAGGAATGTATTCATAAGTATCGGTTGATAATATTTTTTCATAATAAAAATTCTGTTTGTATTTATTCAATTAGAATTTTTATGTTGGTTAACCTGTTAGTGTTCTATCAGTCATTCATCCTAAAAGTAGACAATTTCCAGAGAAATGAAAATTATATCCCCTTGACATATTGCCGGCAGGTAGTCCCGCCAATATTCGCAGCCAAATCTTCAAGCGACTCAGCATCACCATTAATAATCCCTTCAAAAAGCTCAATTATCCTGATTTTATCAATGGAAACTTCAGTATTTGTTTTGATATCCGACAAATCAATAAAAAATCCGGAGAACATATCAGAATAGTCATTCACAACCCTGGTATTAAGGTAATTATGCTCATTGAAAACAGTATGATAGTTGCCCCGTCTTTTATCAATAATAAAGCTTTCACCTTGCATATTCCTGATAGAGGAATTTTTCGTGCAATCCGAAATGCATTTGCCGTCAATAATACTCTTTTTGCATCCTTTAACCTGATGCGAAAGACACTGCCGGCTGGTCATTAGAACAATGGGATGATAAATACTGAAGTAGAGATCAAACCCCTCAGGTTTCCTTATCGACCTTATTTGATTTTGGTTCAACTCATTTGAGATAAACGCCCCCCTGCAACCTGGGATTTCTTTCAAGCATAACAGACTATACGAATTTGTGATATTCATGTAAGGCCCTGCTATCCAGGCGATCACTCTTTCGCTTGCTGCATTTGCAATTCCCGTGTTATTTGTAACAATCAGTTTCGGACTCAATTCCTTGAGAAAGTCAACGGCTGCCCGGTAGTCTTCACCAATTAATACCGGAGGAAACCAAGGGATTACATCAGGATATAGTTTGAAAAAATCTAACTGTACAGAAAGTTCTCCATCCAGACCGGCAGGGAGTTTAAAATAAATATTCACATTTCTATGTTCATAAATAGTAATGTCTTTTTTATCGGATATCAACACTGACAAGCCAGGCTTAATACCCTTGTTTGACGACCCTTGTAATGACGGCAACACTACTGGAACAACACTCTCCCTGGATCCATTTATCAGAAATAGGAGTTTCTTCCTGATCGAGTTAAGCTCTTTAAACGGTAGGTAAAGATCATCGCCCAGACCATCCAAATTCAAATCATCAATGTAATACTCTGTATCATTCAGGAATTTTAGCCTTTTCAGAAGGATTTCTGAATTTAGTGGCTCTGTTCCCCTACCCGACAAGCTGCTTTCTGATAAAACGGTAAAGTGATCATCAGGAGTACTAAGAACTACACTGAGTGGCTCACCCTCTCTGCCTGATACGTGAATTAATAAAGGCGCCTTCCCAATATCTATCTCTTTAATTATTCTCCTTACATCAGTCTTTATCCTGATCTGCTCTTCATACAAGCCATCCTGCCCGGATGCTATTGAATTATCCCGGGGATTGTCAATAAACATATTCTTATTGATATCCCCTTTTAAAAATGAATTTGAAAAATCGCGATTAAACACCTTATATAGAGCACTGTCATCTACTGTCAATAATATTTTATCCTGTTGTGCCTCTATACGATCCTTCCAGGTTTTAACAACAGTATACACATAGTCAAACCCTTTTATCCTGCCTTCAATTTTGAGAGAATCAACCCTGGCCTCATTCAACTCTTCCAAATCGTGAAATGCAGAGTTATCCTTCATGTTAAGTGGATAGTTCTTTCCGGCCATAGTGGTCTCATACTGGTCGCGGCATGGCTGACTGCATCTTCCCCTATTGCCAGAATTACCACTCATAACAGAACTCATATAACAAAGTCCGGAAAAGGAAATACAATAGGAGCCGTGTACAAAAACCTCCGACTGGATATTATCTTCACGACAAGCTTCGGTAAGGGATCTAACTTCCCTGATGTTTAGTTCCCTTGAGAGGTTCACTCGTTTAGCACCCAGCCTGGCAAGGAATTTCACCTGACCCTCATTATGGGTGGTCATCTGTGTTGAAGCGTGAATATTAAGGCCAGGGAAAAATCGGGATATCAAAAAGAAAAGACCCAGGTCCTGAAGAATCACACCATCGATATTGGTGTTAACCAGCTTGTTAAGCTCCTTTACGAGAGACGGGATTTCGCTGTCTACAAAAACAATGTTGAGAGTGAGGAACACCATGCAATTATTCCGGTGTGCCAATCGAATTACACCTTGTAGCTCATTAAAGCTTAAATTTTCCGCCCGATTGCGGGCATTGAATCTATCCAGACCGCAGTAAACTGCATCAGCTCCGGCTGCTATTGCGGCTTTTATAGAATCTAAATCACCACCGGGGGCCAACAATTCGATTTTCCTCATTGAGGTGGCTAAACTACTGATAAATATGAATTATAAGGACTTATTAATGGATAGGGCCAAAACGCAATCTATAAATTACTGCTGATAAAACTACAGCAAAAATCAGCTTATTAGCTATTGAAGTACTTAGACCTAATCAAAAAACTATTGTAAGCATTACTGCTATTAATGTGAATTTTAAATGGTTTGCACTTTATAGCCTTGTTAGCAGTTCGTTTTTCTTTTTTCTCATTCGTCTAGGTATATACCAAAGCCCAAATCCTGTAATAGTAAAAGTCAATAAAGAAAATCCCATTATTGATGTATAGAATAATTTAATTTGCTCGCCTGTAGTTCCAATATAATGGTCGAGAATTGAACCATCATGTATATTTTCAATAAAGTCAGAACGTCTTTCTTCAA
>CAYXQX010000589.1:0-2900 GCA_964467485.1 uncultured Porphyromonadaceae bacterium
TTGTGGAGCAAGCGGCGTTACACTGTCTTGCTTTATTACGAGCTTAACATCATCTATTTGTGGTTTTTGGACCTTTACAGGGGCTATGATTCCCTGATTTGCTTGTGCCAGGGCATTTAACAATTCCAGCGGAGTCTGATAGCGGTCTCGTGAATCTTTTTCCAGGCATGTGAAAATAACCTGCTCAATTTCAGAGGTAAGGCCAGGATTAAATTTCCGCGGCGAAGGAGGAGGTAAATTGACCTGCTCCCAGCGCACTTTTGCACTTGTTGTTCCGGTAGAAGTTGCCTGCTCTCCGGTGAAGGGGCGTTCTCCGCCGGTGAACATTTCATACATTATCACTCCCAGAGCATAAACATCCGTCTGAGGTATTGGGTCCAAGCCCTTGACCTGCTCGGGAGACATGTATGCTGGAGTACCTGCCCCTACCATAGTAGCCGTAGCCGAATCTGCCATCCGGGAGATGCCAAAATCTGCCAGGAAAACCTTCCTGGAATGATCAATCATGATATTTCCCGGTTTGATATCGCAATGGATTAAGCCCTGACGGTGAGCATAACTCAGTGCGCTGCAGACTGGCGCGATAATCTCAACTCCACGCTGCACTGAAATTCCCTTTCCCCGATACCGGAATATTTCCTTTTTTAACGTCTCCCCATCGATAAAGTCAGTCAGCATAAATGCCAGGAAATCATCCTGCTCGAGTCCATAGAATCGGACGATATGGGGGTGTTGTAGTTTAGAGAGTGTATTTGCTTCCCTGCGGAAGCGGCGCAAAAAAACCACGTCCTGAGCCAGGTCCTCGTGAAGTAACTTCATGGCTAGGTGTACACCACGGTGAGTGTCCCAGACCTTGTAAACCTCGGCCATTCCTCCCCGGCCTAGAAACTCGTCCACACGGTAGCGTTTGGCAATAGTTTTTCCTATCAAATTCTGCAATGTTAGCTTCCTAGTTCAAGCCTAACTTATTATTGGATAACAAAGAAATGAATCTCATAATAATTACTTATGGAATTACCCAGGATCCATCTTGTACAACTTGGAATGAAGGACCCGAAGCATTACACTCCCCTTTCTTGCAGGTTATCACTGTTGTCATACCCTGATATCCTTTTAGGTTATTTACGGCATCAATTAGTGTCTCACGGTGGATATACAATTTTCCATCACCACCCAAGATGGCGACCGATTTAATTGTCTGAATGAGGGCATCCACAACATCATATCCATGCCAGGTGAAGGTTGAGATCGCCCCAGGAGGATCCCCATAAATACTTTCATAGTAAGCGTTAAATTCCTCAACTCTGGATGTTAACAAAGGTGCACCAGTGGCTGCGTATACTCCTTCCGAATTTTGCCCGGCTAATTCTATGAAACTATAACCATATGTACCATCATCGCTAAAAAGGATTACACCTTCTAATCCGGTCCGTGCCATATCTATGGAAATAACAGCTGCTTCGGGATAATAACCACCAAAATAGATCGCTTCAGGATTTTGAGAACCTATCTCAACAAGAGTTGCACTATAATCAGTATTTCCGTAAGTGATAGATTTAGTGACAACTACTTCTCCTCCTAATCTTTCGAATACTTCACCGACCCTAAGAGCAACACCCCTGCCATAGGCATCCCCATCGTGCATAACTGCCAACTTGGTTATACCAAGGACGTTGAACATGTATTCCGCCGCAAATTGACCCTGAAGATCATCTGTGAAGGGGATACGGTTGAATACATCCTGGTTCCCACTGGTAAGATCAGCCCGCGATGCGGAGGCGGAAAGCATGGGTAATCTGGCTGCATTGTAGATCGGAATGGCTGCGGCCGTGGATCCGGAGAATGTATGTCCGGCAATAGCCACCACATCAGGATCAGAAACGTAAAGGTTCGCAACAGAGGCGCCGCCTTCACCACTGCCCTGGGTGTCCTCGATGAGCAGTTCGAAGTTAAACCCATCAATGCCGCCGACAGCATTTGCATCTTCAACAGCCAAAAGCCCAGCATTGGAAATGTCGATACCGAAGGCAGAGTAGTCACCTGCCATAGGTCCAGCAAAACCAATCTTAACTGTTGAACCCTTCTCGATCACAGCGCAAATGGTCTCGTCTGGATTGTTAATACATATTTCTGGAATAGTGCTGGCTTGTTGTTGGACTGGAGTATCTATGGATTGCTGATCAGAAGCTGACTTGGGATATTGTTGTTGAGGTTCTCCAGTTGATCCAGATAATCGAGCTCCAAACACAATACCCAAGACCAATATGGCAATTCCTGCTAAACCGATCCAAACTCCCCCGCGCCGCCGATTTGAAGGAGCTGATTTTATTGGATCTTGCGGTTGATATACAGGTTCAGGGGTTTGTGGAGCAAGCGGCGTTACACTGTCTTGCTTTATTACGGGCTTAACATCATTTATTTGTGGTTTTTGGACCTTTACAGGGGCTATGACTCCCTGATTTGCCTGTGCCAGGGCATTTAACAATTCCAGCGGGGCCTGATAGCGATCCCGTGGATCTTTTTCCAAACATCTGAGAATAACCTGTTCTATCTCTGGGGTAAGGCGAGGATTTAATTTCCGCGGCGAAGGAGGAGGTAAATTGACATGCTCCCAGCGCACTTTTGCACTTGTTGTTCCGGTAGAAGTTGCCTGCTCTCCCGTAAAGGGGCGTTCTCCGCCGGTGAACATTTCATACAACAACACTCCCAATGAATAAATATCCGTCTGAGGAACCGGGTCCAGACCTTTTACTTGCTCAGGCGCCATGTAGGCTGGAGTGCCCATGCCTACCATCGTGGCCGTGGCTGCATCAGCAAAGCGAGAGATCCCAAAATCTGATAGCATAACCTCGCCGTGTTTATTGATCATTACATTGCCGGGTTTCAGGTCGCAGTGAATC
>CAYXQX010000590.1:0-2898 GCA_964467485.1 uncultured Porphyromonadaceae bacterium
GAAAATCACTCCTGTATCTGAATTACAACTGAACAACATCGTAATCAGTACTGATATCCTTGCAAAAACGATCACCGTTGAAGGAGAAATATTCAATTCAGGTAAGGAAAGCCTGAAAGCAAAAGGCAAAAGTAAGGTTGTGGGAACGGGGCTTGTCCCCGCCCGGAATGGATCAAGCAAGTCAATAAGCCTTGACATAGAACCAGGTCTTAATGCTTTCAGCTATGTTCAGGAAATTGGTGATGACGCTCTTCTGTGGGATGAGTTTGATCCGAATTTATATGAATTAGAATTGGTAGTAGAATCAGGAAAAGAAAAGGCCCTTATTAATGAAACTTTTGGATTAAGAAAAGTTGAAGCTAGCCCGGAGGGACTGAAAATTAACAAGCGGCCTCTCTTTCTGAGAGGAACTCTTGAATGTGCAATCTTTCCTCTAACAGGCTATCCTTCAACCAATCCGGATGAGTGGAAAAGAATTCTCCAAGTGGTCAAATCTCATGGCTTGAACCATATGCGCTTTCACTCATGGTGTCCTCCCGAAGCTGCTTTTATTGCTGCTGATAAACTGGGCGTTTACCTGCAGGTTGAATGCTCATCCTGGGCAAACTCCACGAGCAGCATAGGCGATGGCTACCTAATAGATATGTTTATCTGGGATGAAAGTCGGCAAATTATCAGCAAATACGGAAATCACCCCTCTTTCATCATGCTGGCCTATGGTAATGAACCTGCCGGCAAAAATCAAAACCAGTTCCTTTCCGGATTTGTATCCTACTGGAAGGAGAACGACCCAAGGCGCCTCTACACTAGCGCCGCAGGTTGGCCAAAACTGCCTGTTAATGATTATCATAATGTACCACAACCCCGAATCCAGGGCTGGGGTGAACAGCTAAACAGTATAATAAATTCTAAACCGCCTAGCTCCTCTTATGACTGGACAAGCCGCCTTCCCAAAGATGGAATTCCGGTTGTTAGTCATGAAATAGGCCAATGGTGCGTTTACCCTAATTTTAAAGAAATCCCCAAGTATACCGGTGTTCTAAAAGCTAAAAACTTTGAAATCTTCCAGGAAAGTCTGGAAGCTCATGATATGGGCGAACTGGCTGATTCATTTTTACTTGCATCAGGAAAACTTCAGGCCTTATGTTATAAAGCTGATATCGAGGCTGCACTAAGAACTCCAACTTTTGGAGGGTTCCAGTTATTGGATTTACACGATTTTCCCGGACAGGGAACAGCCCTCGTAGGAGTACTCGATCCATTCTGGGGAGAAAAAGGCTATATCAGTCCGGATGAATTTAGTGAATTCTGTAATACAACTGTCCCTTTGGCTCGATTGGAAAAGCACATTTTCGCTGAGGGCGAAACGATGGAAGTACCCATACAAATAGCATGGTACGAACAAACAGAAGGCAAAGATCAAAAAGTAGAAATAAGTCTCAAAAATAAAGAAGAAGTTATTAAGTCAGAGATATTTGAGGATCTGGACATTCCAATTGGCAACAATTTTTATGCAGGTACTTTAAATCATACTTTTAAAGAAACAGGTACACCACAACAACTTCTCCTTGAGGTTTCAGTAGGTGAGTTTACCAATCACTGGGACATCTGGGTCTACCCGGCCTCTGGCAGTAGGCAGTCAGCAGTAGACAGTAGGCAGTCAGCAGTAGGCAGTAGGCAGTCGGCAGTAGGCAGTAGGCAGTCGGCAGTAGGCAGTCAACAGTCTTTCAGGTCCCTGAGCGGAGTCGAAGGGCTAATCTCCAATAAACTAGATCAGAAAACCCTCGATTTTCTGGAAAACGGTGGATCTGTTCTACTAAGCCTCGGCAAAGGCAAAGTATCTCCCGAATTTGGAGGAGAAGTTGGAGTAGGATTCTCCAGCATCTTCTGGAATACAGCGTGGACCGGTGGCCAGAAGCCTCATACCCTGGGAATCCTATGCAATCCTGATCACCCGGCATTAGCCGACTTCCCCACAGAGTATCATTCAAACTGGCAATGGTGGGATGCCATGGCACACGCTGATGCCATTAATATGGCTGAGCTATCCTCAGAAATGAAACCAATAGTCAGAATAATCGACGACTGGGTAACAAACCGACAACTAGCCCTGGTTTTGGAAGCTAAAGTTGGCAAAGGTAAAATCATTATCTGTGGAGCTGATTTGCATACTGATATTGATAATAGAATCGCCGCTAAACAGTTATTAATCAGCTTGGTTAATTATATGAAAAGTGAGAATTTTGATCCATTAAATGATCTCCCTTTAGAAACCCTAAGCAAAATCCCAATCCACTAATCCACTAATCTACCAATCCTCTAGACCAACCAAAATTAGTTTTAGTATTTGTGGTTCACTTTAATAATACATTAGATATGGCCATCATTTGCGAGTCAGTCAACCTAGAATATTTTTCCTGTTTAGTCAAAAGAGAAAGGAATTAAAGTACTCCTTCAAGACTAAATTTTATAATAATATCCTCAAAGTAGTTATCAATGGCATAAATATCTTTTCCATCCTTATCTATAGCAAAATACTTATAGTATCGGTCTGGTTGCAATTTAGCAACGGGCTCACCTTCCCAGGTAAAGACATGGATCTGAGGAATAAAGGTTCTGATCATCCCTTTTCCCGTATTTGCATTCAGGTAATTTGTATCATACACCTTAATGAAAATATGCTTATTAGAGGCTCTAATTTCCCAGCTGAAAATTTTCCTCTCGGTTATGGAATTGGTTGGTCTGTTGGATTTTGTCATCGCTAAATTCTTTTTTAAGGATGGAAAATTCTTGTATTGAATTGAGGTCCATTTTTTTGAGTGAAAATCATAAATTTCAAGTTTACCTTGATTGTTATAGGTAATGGCTAGTTTACTATTATCAGGCTTTACAGCCATA
>CAYXQX010000591.1:0-2892 GCA_964467485.1 uncultured Porphyromonadaceae bacterium
ATTACAACAGGTAGATTGAAAGTCAGAACCCAGGAAAAAGGAGGAAATGAAGTTTTCAGTGAAATAGACAGGGCTTTATGTGAAGACTATTTTACCAAAATAAGAAGTGCCGAGCAGGTAAGTATGTACCATGATTATTCTTGGGATTTTATACAAAATGGCGAGTATCATTCCAGGGGGTTTATGGGCACAGATGCTAATTTCTGGAAGGTATACGATTTTGAATTTGTTCAAGGCCATCCTTACACGTCTGAAGATGTCATCAATGGTGCTAATTATGCAGTTATCACAGAAAGTCTGAGAGAGGTATTCTTTGGAAATGAGGAGGATGTTTTAGGTAAAGCTATTAAATACCGGGACTTTTCTCTTACTGTAATAGGTATAGTCAAGGACGTCCCGCCTACTTCACAAAATCTTCGTTCCGGGCTCTTTTATCCCTACAGCATTCATCCATACTATTCTAATGAAAGGTTATTTAGTCAATATACAGGCGCCTATACACTTGCATTCAAAGCAAAAGATAAAAAACAGTTTCCTGTCATTAAAAGAGAGGTTCAGGAGATAATTCAACGAATAGATGCTGCTGATACAACTCGTGCCCTATTTCTTGCAGGGCCACAATCACAATTACAACACTTATTGGCTGTTCACGATCCGGAACAGCTTGATGGGCCAATGGCAAAACTACGAAAGTATATTCTATGGGGATTAGCTTTCATCCTTCTCCCGGCGATAAACCTCATGGCTCTCAACTTTGCCCGGATTAGAGAAAGAGGAGAAGAAATAGCGGTGAGAAAATCATTTGGAGCCAGTTCGGCTATCTTAAGAAGACAATTTATTTTTGAGAATGTACTTATGACTCTCCTAGGTGGTATAATTGGCATTCTGCTCTCATTTTTCATTATTGCCATTTTAGGTAATACTCTTACTATTCCGGTTAAAGCCTATACGACTGTTCCTATGAGTTTTTCCTTTGATATTCTGGTTTTTGGAATCACCCTCGGAATTTGTCTGCTATTTGGAGTACTGTCTGGAGTCCTTCCTGCAATACGGATGTCGGGTATGAAACCAGTTAAATATTTAAAAGGAGGTGAATTATGATAAGAATATTCTTCAAAACATTGTGGAATAACCGCTTGCGTAATGTATTGGTTATTATTGAATTATTCATCATTTCACTGGTGCTAGTCAATCTAACAGTTTATTTAACCGAAAGAATCCGGATCAGAAGTATCAAAACCTGCTATGATATGAGGAACGTAATTGGTCTGGGATTGTACAACAAGCTTGAGGACCCAAATAATGAACCTGCACCTTTTGATGAGAATAAATTAGAGCTTTTCCATAATCTCAAATTAAAGCTGGAATCAAACGAATTAGTCGAATCCGTTTCGTTTGCAGGCAATGCCTCTCCTTTTTACCAGGCTCCGACCGGATGTAGCCATCCTTTTGGCGACGAGGAGGTATTTATTTCAAGAATGTATGTGGACTTTGACTATGCTGATGTAATGAAAATTAAACCATTAAAAGGACGCTGGTTTAATGAGAGTGATAGAGCCAAAACTGTCAAATCCGGTTTAATCACAAAATCAATAGAAGAGAAATATTTCAATGGTAACGCTGTCGGCAAGATACTTGGTGGGCGTGAATATTGCAGACTTGAGATCATAGGAGTGGTAGAAGAGTTTAAAAGAACCGACTTTGAAGAACCACGTCCAATAGCCTTTGTTTTCAATGAAGATTTGGCGAATCATCGTAGATTGGAAATACTTATCAGAGCTAAGCCAGGGGAGGCAGAAAACTTCCTGAAAATTACTGAAAAGGAAATTATGTCTGTGCTCGATCCTAATGTTTGGGGAATCCGTACAATGAATACCTTCGATAATATGAGAAGTACGGAAAACTTACAAAGACTACAGCATAAATACCTGGGAGTATTGCTGGCTATTTTTATAATGATCAATGTATTATTGGGGGTTATAGGAATTCTGTGGTATAATACCAACCTCAGAATACATGAGATTGGTGTGAAAAGAGCAATGGGAGCGACCGGCAGATCTATTAAAAGACAATTAATTCTTGAAAACCTTGTTCTGGGTGGATTGGGTATAATTGCAGTGGCTTTAATCTATTTTCAGTTACCATCAATCAGGATAACAAAGGTAGATCCGGGGGTGATGTATGTTTCAGTTATTATAAGTGTAATTCTGATGGTGCTTCTGATTCTATTGAGCACATGGATTCCTGCATCTATTGCCTCAAAGATTAAGCCTGCTGAAGCACTTAAAACCGAATAGAATACTTATTTTCGGGATGAATGAAGAACCCTATAAAAATACTGGTTTGTGACGATGACCAGGCTGTTCGCAGCTCTCTAAAGTTCCTCTTTACCAAAGGTGGATACAAAGTGAATTGTGCTGCTTCACCTGGTGAAATATTAAGTCTTGTTAGAGAGCGGGAATTCAATCTGGTTCTCCTCGACATGAATTATTCGTCAACAATTACGGGAGAGGAGGGTTTAGAGCTAATACAGCAGATTAAAGTACTCCGTCCATCCATGCCGGTAGTGTTGTTTACTGCTTGGGGTTCTGTTGAACTTGCGGTTAGGGGTATGAAATTAGGAGCATCAAATTTCATTACCAAACCCTGGAATAATCAGGAATTACTGAAAACTGTTGAAACCTCAATTTCTTTAGCCCAATCTCAATCAAAAACCAATATTACCTCAAGCAAAGATTCACTAAGTGAAGATTTCCCTGGTATTATTGGTCGGGATCCCAAATTGCAGGAAATCCTAAATCTTGTAATCCGGGTTGCCCCAACTCATGCTCCTATACTTATTTCCGGAGAAAGTGGAACAGGAAAAGAATTGATTGCTGAAGCTATCCATCA
>CAYXQX010000592.1:0-2884 GCA_964467485.1 uncultured Porphyromonadaceae bacterium
TTATTTTTGAAGAAACTCGTCTTTCATTGGTATTTGACCTATTGAGAAAGCACTATGAGGCTGATATTGAGGTTGAAAATGATCAAATTCTGAAATGCCTGCTCTCTGCAACCTTTAACAATGAAGCTGTTAATCAGATCCTTGAGGTAATAGCAGTGTCGTTTGAACTTAGCGTGGGAAAAGATCAGGATAAATTTATTATTAAAGGAAAGGGGTGCGGAAATGAACAGTAAGCTGATCACTCTGTTGTTTTTTGCTTTTTTCTCCTTCCTGTCTGCCAATTGTCAGGAGCCGGTTAATCATTTGAAAAAGGAAATTAGTCTTCAATTAGATGAAGCTGAACTTCGGGATATCTTACCAAAAATCGGGGAGGCTGCGAATTTCCAGTTTTCTTACAATGCAGCAATTATTCCCGGTGATAGTCTTGTGGCAGTTGATGCTTCAAATAAGAAGGTCCAGCTAATTCTTGAGGACTTACTGGGCCAGGGAATTCGCTATAAGGTTCTGGGTAATCATGTAATTCTTCTGGCTGAGGATACAAAGCAAAGCCAGAGGGGCGACCGTAATATACAATATACAATTTCGGGATATATATATGATGCTCTTAGTGGCGATATTATTTCTGAGGCAAGTATTTATGAGGTAGATGAAAGGCTTATATCTGCTACCAATAATACTGGGTATTACTCATTGACTCTTCCTTCAGATCAGGAAAAGAGGATGGTCAGTTACAGTAAAACAGGTTATAATGATACTGTTATTGTAGTCAGACCTAGTGATCAGGCTTCAATTGATATTCGTCTTTTCCCGAAACAAGCTGAGATCAATGGTTCGGGATTAAAAGCTTTACCTCCTGATGATGTGCATGAAAGGACCCTGGT
This sequence comes from uncultured Porphyromonadaceae bacterium, assembly GCA_964467485.1. Lineage (GTDB taxonomy): Bacteria > Bacteroidota > Bacteroidia > Bacteroidales > UBA12481 > JAUVKA01. Next base: position 882 of record CAYXQX010000592.1, read on the forward strand.
TGCAGCTCTTGTTCCCGGAAAGGCTATAATAGCTTCGGAGAATATCCCTGTTATTGAAGAACGATTCATGCAGGTTTCATTTTTGCCCTTTATTGGCAGCAACCATGTTGTTAGTGGCTTGCTTACCAACAGGTTGTCGCTTAATATTCTTGCAGGATATTCGGAAGGGGTTAGAGGTTTTGAGTTGGGAGGTCTGTTTAACATTGACAGGAATAATGTTAAAGGGATTCAAATAGGGGGCTTAGGCAATATCGTTGGCAAGGATACCAGAGGGATTCAGGTAGCTGGTCTTTTTAATGTCAATGGAGGTTCCCTTGACGGTTTGCAGGTCGCCGGGCTGAGTAATCTGGTGATGGATACTATTCGTGGTGTGCAGCTGGCTGGTTTTGTTAATGCTCTGCGTGGGGCTATGTACGGTCCTCAAATATCAGGATTTGCAAATTTCACATCTCAAAATGTTGATGGAGCTCAAATATCAGGTTTTACAAACATTGCATTGAAGGATGTTAGAGCAGGTCAGGTATCCGGCTTTGCAAATTATGCAAAAAATGTAGGAGGGGTGCAGGCAGCTGGTTTTGCTAATATAGTTTCCGGTACCAATAATGGTATTCAGGCAGCCGGTTTTATGAATTTCGCCAGAGAGGTAAATGGTTATCAATTATCTGTTTTCAATTTTAGCGATACTGTTAGCTCGGGTGTACCAGTTGGATTTTTGAGTTTTGTAAGGAAGGGCTACCATACTGTGGAGTTTTCTACTGATGAGTTTTTTCGGGCCAATATGGCATTCAAAACAGGCGTGAGGAAGTTTTATAATATTTTATCTGCCGGAGTATCTGAAGAGTGGCTTGAAGCCGGTTATGGTATAGGGTCTCAATTACGGTTCTCTGACAAGTGGAAAATGAGTTTCGATCTGACATCCTCATATGTGTTAGATAAGGCCAGACCTGCTGAGAATAGTTATATGCATTTTAAATTTTCCCCAAAGCTTGATTTCAAAGTTTTCAAATATCTGACTCTAACGGCAGGGCCAAGTCTGAATTTATTTGGTGATATAAGTACCACATCATCAGATTATAACAGCCCATCACTATTATTCTCCTACCCATTGGAAGGGTTCCGGAATTCTTCATCTGAATTACAAATGTGGATAGGTGGATCAATAGGATTTAGGTTCTAGACAAAAAAAAATCATTTTTTTTCATTTCCGGATAGGGGTATTTCTTTTTACTCCTGTCATCCTTATGAATTTTAACCACAATAAACTGATTTATAATGAAAACAAATGTTAGAAATTACTTATTGAGTGTCTTGGCCATTTTACCTTTCCTTCTTGTTTCATGCGAGGATGGGTTTTTAGGTGGAATTTCAGGCGAAGGCGAAATTGTAGAGGGAACTCTTGATGTTGATGAATTTGATGGTTTTGATCTGGGTATTGCTGCCGATGTGTATGTTAGTCAGGGCGACGAATTTGGGGTAGTTATGGAAGCTCAGCAGAATATCATTGATAATATTAATACAGACAATGTTAGCAATGGTATCTGGAAAATTAAAAATTATACATGGGTGAGGAATTCCAAGTCGATCAAGATCTTCATTACACTTCCGGAATTGACCAAGGTTAGCCTTAGTGGTTCTGGTGATATTGTTGGGGAAACTCCATTCACCGACATTGATAGACTTGATGTTTCAATTTCAGGATCCGGTAAAATCGATCTTGAAACGGAAAGCAGTGAATTATTCCTGAAAATTTCAGGATCCGGAGATATCTATCTAACTGGCTCTACTGATTTGCTTGACTGCTCTATTTCCGGTTCAGGTGGCATTCATGCTTTCGACATGATTACCAATCGTGCGGATATCATTGTTTCGGGTTCCGGAAATACAAGAGTTAATGTTGAGGAGGCTCTTGATGTATCTATCTCAGGTAGCGGTAGTGTTTACTATCGCGGGAACCCACAAGTTGATTCACATATTTCGGGTAGTGGTAATGTCAGACACGACCA
>CAYXQX010000593.1:0-2877 GCA_964467485.1 uncultured Porphyromonadaceae bacterium
CCTTAACCGGGTATGTTCGTAACGGTCTTGAGGTAGGTATTGATGTCTATTCAGAGGATGAAAAAGGTGAGCCCGTTTATGATTTTAGCCGTGTAAACCGAATTTTTGGAGAGTTTGTAAAATATGGTTTAAAACCCGTGGTTGAATGCGATTATATGCCGAAAGGTTTAACCAATAAAGAAGTAGCCACATCGCTTGGAAACGACGAAGGCATGGCAGTTAAAAACTCAGGTCCCGAGGACTGGGATAAATGGAGTAATTTACTGGTCGCATTTACAAAAAACCTGATAGATACATTTGGGGCAGAAGAAGTGCGCACCTGGTATTTCGAAGTATGGAACGAACCCGACGGCTGGGAACAATCCGATATTCAGACTTTTTACAAACTGTACGATGTTTTTGTGGATGCAGTCACTTCGGTGGATTCAAAATTAAAAGTTGGAGGACCAGCTTGTTATCATGAGTCATTTCTTCAAGATTTTTTGGAACATGTAGTTAATGGAACCAACCATGTGTCAGGTAAAAAAGGAACGCGAATCGATTTTATTTCCTATCACATTTACGGACTTTCAGGATCGTGGTTAAATGGTGAACCCGTAATAAAACCACAGGTCGCACGTTTTTCACAATCCGTGCTTTGGATATCGCGCCTTCTAAGTAAATATCAAAGCCTGAAAGATGTTGAGTTCCATATTAATGAATGGGGAATGTCGTCACATTTTGAGAAAACGGTTGAAGAATATCCTGACTTGCACTATCGTAACAGCGAAGAATCAGCATTGTTTTTAACGAAGTTGGTTGATTGTTTATTCGCAATAGAAGATAATTACAATTTCCCTACTGACATGCTGTTGTATTGGGGTGGTGCATGGGAAACTGAAAAGGATGCCTTTTTTGTGGGTCACAGAGGACTTTCCACAGCTGGAAATATTCCAAAACCAATTCAAACAGCCTACGAAATGTTGGCGCAATTGGGCGCAAACAGACTTGAGGTGGAAGGACCACGAATTGGTGGGAGATTAGGGATTCTTGCAACAAAATCTTCTGAAAATGAAATACAGTTAATAGCGTATAATTACAATGAAACTGACGATGATTTGACTTTATCTGATGAAATGGAAATTAAAATATCAGGTTTGGACACTGCTAATTTTTCAATCAACGAATATGCTTTAGACCGTGAGAATAACAACACTTATCGCGAATGGCAAAAGCAAGGTTCTCCTAATACTTCAAAAGAAGCAGATATAGATAAATTGGAGGAGGTCGCTGAATTGTCAATTACAAAATCTTTAAAAGGTAAAATAAACGGTAAGATCGAGATGAAAATAGAATTACCACGACATAGTATGAAACTGATTAAAATCCAAATTAACAAACAGGGAACAACGAAACATTCATGAATTTTAAACTTCAAAACGATGACTTGTTTTGAATCTAATTATTAAAATTATTAACGTATGAAAAGAACATTATTTCTAGTAATAATACCTGTATTATTCACCATCGCAGCCTTTTGCCCTCAAAAGCAGATTTCTTTGAAACCTGCTGAAAACCAGGCTGAAAAGGGGATGGTGTCGGAAGGTGACCTAAATCAGCCAAACCTAAATAATTCCAAAATTGAAGGCTACCGGGGTATTTGGTTCGAACTAAACCAGAAACACGAATATGGCGATAAATATTCCGGGGGGCTGGCAACATATACTGCCAAACATACCCCGCTGGCTATTTATTCGCCCATCGTTGATAAAACCTTTTTTGTTTACGGAGGAACTAAAAATGCAGATGAAAAATACCTGCTTTGTATGATTGGTGAATTCGATCATAAAACCAACATGGTTTCAAAACCTACCGTGGTTTACGATAAACAAGGAGTGAAGGATCCACACGACAATCCATCGCTTATGATCGACGATGAAGGTTACATCTGGGTTTTTGTGAGCGGAAGGAATACGAGACGGCTTGGGTTTAAATTTAAAAGTAAAAAACCTTTTAATATTGATGAATTTGAGAAGCTTACCACGGAAGAATTTACCTACCCACAGCCATGGAATACAAAAGACGGATACCTTCATTTGTTTACTAAATACACCGGGAACAGGCTACTGTATTTCGAAACCAGCAAAGATGGAATTCACTGGACTGAAGATAAATTATTAGCTGCAATTCATGCTAACGAAGGGGAAGAATCAGGGCATTATCAAACAAGTTCTTGTTACAAGAATGAATTAGTTGGAACATTTTTTAACCAACACATTAACGGTCATTGTGATACACGAACTGATCTATATTATGTTCAAACTGATGATTTTGCAAAAACCTGGACTGATGTTGAAGGAAATAACCTTATCTTGCCTCTAAGCAAACCGGAAATTTCTGCACGGGTAATCAATTATTATTCACAGAAAAAAAACGTGTATATAAAAGACATGGGATTCGATTCTATGGGAAACCCGGTGTGTTTATACATCAGAAGCAATGGGTACAAACCCGGTCCTGAAAGCGCTCCATATGAATGGTGTGTAACTAATTGGAACGGTGAGAAATGGCAAACAACAGTGGTCACAACATCTAATCATAACTACGACATGGGCAGCCTGTTTATTTCCGATGATAGTTGGAAAATTGTAGGACCAACCGAGGACGGTCCACAAAAACATGGGCAAGGAGGTGAGTTGGCAATATGGCAATCTGCCAATAAGGGAAGAAATTGGAAACGGGTAAAAAGACTTACAAAAAACAGTGAATTCAATCATGGGTATGTGCGACGACCGCTTAACTATAAAGCTCCTTTCTGCTTTTTTTGGGCCGATGGAAACCCACATCAGTTTAGTCGTTCAGAGCTCTATTTTGGCGACTTTGATGGAAATGTCTGGA
>CAYXQX010000594.1:0-2871 GCA_964467485.1 uncultured Porphyromonadaceae bacterium
TCTTTGAAATATTGAATGTGTGTGCTTGCTGGCCGATGGTGCTGGCAGGCGATGATAGTTTTAACTACACCATAAAAAAGAGCCCAAACCAACATTGTTACTGTTGGAGAGAGCTCTTGTTTTTTGTTTTCCTGATCTTTTTCTCTAAATTTGTTGTTTACCCTTGACACTGTTATTCATCGGTAGGTACACCCATATCAAACTTTGGCTATATTAGTATTGAATAATAACTTCACATCATCCTTCATAAGCACGACTATTGTTAAAACTCCTAATACGGTTCCCAGTGGTGCGAGAAAACAACTTATTCCTGCTACGATTAGACAAAACAGATAGTTCCTTCTTTTAGATAAAAAATATCCAGAGATGGCTACTGCAATGGCAAATATCCAACCCAAAATAATGATTGAAGCAGGTATTAATGTGAACATTAATCCAAACATTTCAAAAGGAAATGGCATTTCAGGACTAACTTCCTGGGGAAAAAAGTCGCCAAACAGCATAGACAATCCCATGATTAAATGGAATATTGGAAAGCAAGCAGATATTCCAGAGATACCGGCGAAAACGTAGTGAAATATCGACAGAAGGTTCAAGTGATTTTCATTTGTATCCATTATTTTTCCTTTATTTACCATTGACTTGTTCCTTGTAGATTGTTAAGGGTGTATCCTAACGGATGAGCTTTGCGAAGCATCCTGTGAAGGGCACCTGCAGCCGGATCTCTGTTTTGACGATCCTTTATCGCTAAACGCACACCTTAACCGGGTGTCGGGTGGAGCGTGGGTTAGGTTACAACCCAAGTAATTTATCCAATAAACAGATAGGCCAAGAGAAGCGGAATTCCAATTATTAATGCGCCCAAACATGTAACAATGAAAGACTTCCATTTTGAAATATGGTGTACAGCTGCCAACATTCGCCCTAAGTAAGCGAAAGATAATAAATGAAGAACTCGACCTATGCTATTAAATATAATTGCTATTGATGTAATTGTAATTAGAAAAACAGGATTTTGGATGTCATCAAAAAAAAGTTCTAAATATGTTACTGGCAGCCAGAAGGGTATTGCGAAAATTAGTGGAACTGATGACCAAACTATAGCTAATACCACCTGGTCTGGTTTTGCTGATCCATGAAACAGCAATCCAAGACGCGAGAGAATATATCCGCCAAGCTTTACATATAACACACTTCCTAAAGCTCCAAAGATGCAAGCTAATAAGATTGCTAAATATTTGGACTTAATGACAATACCAAAATCATCAAAGAATGTAATAAAAGACAGGGTCAATGATAGTCCAATAAGAGCTGTGATCAAATTTACTTGTTTATAATTTTTTGAACTCACAAGCCGACTTATTGTCTTCTCTGGATATCGCCAAATAGAAAACCATGGATTTTGTGTTTTTTTACTCACAATTTCACTTTTCTCTTTTGTAACCTAACGGATGAGCTTTGCGAAGCACCCTGGTTAGGGCACCTGCAGCCGGGTCTTTGTTTTCATGATCCTTTTTCCTGAAACGCCCACCTTAACCGGCTGTCGGGTGGAGCGTGGGTTATCACGGAAATCCAAATTACTGCTTTGTCTACAGTCACAAAAAGTCAATATAGAATGATCGAATTCATAATGGTTCTAGTATTCCGAGAAAACTCGGCTTCTATTACTCCGTGACCCTCATAAAAAAATTGAGCGATAAATCTTTCTACGCCAAGCATCAATGTTGCAGAAAGAAAATCCTGGTCTGATGCCGTAAAGCTAGCGACATAAGTTCCATCTTGTTCAGCATATGAGATATTTGAGGTTACAAGCGAATCGCTTGATTCTCTTTCAGCTTGTTGCCTCAAATCTGCCAATCTTCGAAACTCATCAGATCTATCGATATCATTAATATCAGCAGATCTGCCAAACATGGATACGGTTAATGCCTCTTTATCATTTGAGTTGAAATAAACATATGGATCAGGTCCCGATATTTTTTCCCATTCGCCAGGCAATGTAACCTGAAAATAATCCTCTTCAATTATTGTCATTTGATTTTCATTTTGGGAATCTATCAGTGGGGACTCTTCAGAAATGTTACTCTTTGATGAGCATGCTGCCAAAATCAAACCGGCGATAAAAATCGCCAATAACCCCGGATATATAGATGAAAGTTGTTTTTTTCTTGCCATAGTTATTAGTGATAACGGATTAGCTCACCTGCAGCCGGGTGTTTGTTTTGACGATCCATTTTCCCTAAACGCCCACCTTAACCGGCTGTCGGGTGGAGCGTGGGTTAGGTGCCACAGATTTTATTATTTGCCCATTTTAATAATTCATATCTTCTGTAATACTAGATCAATGTGTTCTTCGTGTTATGAGTTCAAAAGTGATAATTGATAACAACGAACCTAATACACTTGCAAGAATATCTTTTGAGTCATAGTGGGTACTTGCACCCCACATCGGAACTATTTCTTCAATTGTTAATATTGCACATACCAGGACAGAACCTACATAAACGATAAGACGACCATTTTTTGGTTGTCTTATCAATACTGCATTCGCAAAACCCAGACTGATAATATAAGCCGCAATAAAGTTGGGGAAACTTCCAGTTAGAACTCTTGCAAATGATATATGACTAAATTCAGGTCTCAAAATCTCTTTATTCAAAGATACTAATCCAAATAAAAGAGCGAATAGAACCAAATTGATTCCAATAATCTTTAGAATTTTATTTGGTTTCATTTTTACCATCAGGTATATTTTTTGCTAATTTTACTTACTTATTATTCCATTGTCACAAATCAGAAGCCTTTTTGTATCGTCTTATCCAGCTGCTATAAATGTGTAATAGTTTGAATTATGCATTGGCACCTAACGGA
>CAYXQX010000595.1:0-2841 GCA_964467485.1 uncultured Porphyromonadaceae bacterium
AAGCATATGATACTGCACTTATCGCATCAGATGAAATAGAGATATCATTTATCGTTAAAGAAGGATTTTATCCTGGTACTATAATTTATTATGGTAAGGGTAATTCAAATGCAAATGTAATTTATGCACTTGGAACAGACCATTTTGCATCCTATCTTGATGCAGGAATTTCAAATATTTTGCCTTCTGTTCAAACATCTGATGGAGCTCATTATGCTACAGCATTCTGGTATAATGGTGAGGGAATATATAGTGCAATCGGGAGTAATGACTTTAAAATCTATATGAAATGGGGATATTTTGGTGAATTTATAGATAATAATCCTCAAAAACCAAGAGATGGAATAACACTTGATGAGATAACTGAGGAACCATATTTTTGTGAAATTGTTGGTTATGATCTTAGACTTGATGGAGAACCATATTATTATCCTCCAATACCTGCAGAAGGGAATCACCTACAAGTTGATGATGATGGAACTCAATGGCTTCGAGTAGATTATAATTCTCCAATTGGCCAATCAACAACTGTTACACTTACAAGCTTTGGAGGTTCACATGACAATATGTATGGTGAACATACTTTTGAAGTAAGAGCTATTGATCTTCAGGGTGCAGTAGATCTCACTCCGCATGAATTTGATTTTACAGTAGCAGCTCCAATTCCTAAAGAAGAAAAATCAGGTGTATTAATTATAGACGATGATGCTATTTACACTAATGAGTTTCCCGGTCCATATGTCGATTCATTATACACTTATATAATTTCAGATTATGTAATTGAACATGGCCTAATTAATAGAAAAGAATTAAATTTAATGATAATTAATAATGAAATGGGTGGACTTCATTATGGTAAGTCTATTATTGCAACAACTGATATTCAGCAGTATAAAGTAATAATATATCACTCGGATAATGGACCAAAAGAATTTGATTTTTGGAAAGAATATGAATCCCTAAAGATTTTTTTGTCACAAGGTGGTAATCTGATATTAAGTGGAGGAAGTAATCTTGAGTATATAGAGGGACGATGTTCTGATACAGGTTTTGATATTTTAGAAGATTACTTTGGCATTCCTATGAATATCGAAGATGCAATTGGTAAAATACCAGCAAGTGTACAATACTTAAACAATCCATTCTTTATTGGAGCTATAGCTGAAGAAGATCTTAATGATATTGACCTATTATTACCTAATCCTTTTAACTTTTCAGTAAATATTGTTGAAGGTCTTCAACCAGTAGCTTACTTCAATCATTTTAATTCTGAGGTAATATATAATTTCGGTTGTAAACCTGTTGGTCAAGGACCTCACGATCCTTCACAAGCAGATTTTGATGCGTACAATGGGAAACCGGTAGCATTAAAAAAGGTTACTGATAACAACTCATGCTTTATATTCGGATTCCCTCTTTCTTTTATGGAACCGGAACAAGTTAAATCTATGATGACTCAAATATTAAATGATCTTCCGTAAATAAATAATCTTGCAAAAGAAAGTGATGCCGGTAAACCAGCATCACTTTCTTTTTATCCACTTAATTTCACCAACACTGTTGCAATATTAGTTTTATAGAAATCTTTCAACTGCTCTCTCAGTTTCCTTCCTAAATCATCCTTCTATTTGTTTTGTCTTCAATCAAAATAGAAGGAGTATCAAGTTTAATTTCAAATTTTGGGAGCGTTAAGTTGATGGTTCCCCATTTTTTAGGCCACTTTCGATATGTTGGAAGTGTTAATTTAACTGTGTTTTGTCAGGCACATAATGTTAATTGACAGCGGAAAGACAAAACGTAAAATACAAAAATATTTGTGTAATGATTGCAAGTCTAGTTTTACCCATTTTGGCAAGAATGTTCGTAAGCATTCGAACGATCATCTCATACGACAAGCAGTTCTTGATTTTGTATTAACCAAAAGTTCTCTTCAGGAAGTTGGAAATCAATATCTCTTATCCAAAACCATTGTTCTTAATTGGTTGTCACTAATTTCGGATAGAGGCATCAAGATTTAGTGCTATAATACAAATAGATGGAAAAGAAGATAAGCTTGGAGGAAAGAAAAAGACAATCTTGTTATCAATTGATGCCAAAATGAAACAACCACTTTTTTATCTGATCAGTAATGGTGAGAACACACTAACTACAAAGTACTTTCTAAAGTCATTAAAGCTTAAATATCCACATACCGTAGATGGAATTATAAGTTACTTTGGTAGAGGCAAATGCTTTCTTGGTGTTGTTGAAAAGGTTTTCCCGCAAGTTCCACTTCAAGTTTGTTTAGTACATTTTATGCGTTATGTCTGGATGTTTATTCCACGAACTAAACGTAGTAAGTTTTATCTGAGAAACAAGCTTTTGAAGAGTCTGATAAAAAAGGTGATCAAAACTTCAACCAGAGAAGAATCGATCTATTGGTTGAACAAGATCAATAATTTCAAACCATTTTTTGAGCAAGTTATCACAACCGTTTCATTCGATCCATTAGTAAAAACTATGAATATTTAACAAAGTACTTTGATTATGAGTTTTTGAATACAAACACTAATATCATTGAGAATATGATTAGGCAATTGAATAGAAAATTAAAGAACCTGGATGGATTTAAGTCAGAGAAAAACCTTGCTGATTTTATGAATATTTGGTTTCAAAATTACAATGAAAAATATATTAATTAGCCACAGTTATCTTTACGCTACCAAATATTAAAATAAAGATTCCCGCTTTTGCGAGGATGACATAAGTTCAGTATAATAATAAAAAAGCCCCGGCAAAACCAGGGCTTATTTATTCAATGAAGAATTACTTCATAAGGATCATTTTCTTTGTTGATGAATA
>CAYXQX010000596.1:0-2838 GCA_964467485.1 uncultured Porphyromonadaceae bacterium
CACGTGTAATCCGTTACTGCCTTATCGTAGATATAGAGGTGCTTTCCCTGCATATTCTTTTTGTTGTTTTGTATTTCAATATGATCTCGTAGGGCGGGAATTTCATGATTTCGTTTTGTGCCATTGGTCACGCAGCAAAGTGCCCTTAGTAATCCATTTTTTAGGTTCATCGCATAAATAAATCCAGCAGCATAAACTTTTCCATTTGGCGATTTTTTTGTATGGCAAGCATGGTCAATAAAATGCCCATCAGCTGCTTCTACGGTATATTGTTTAAGCTCAGGGAATTGTTTGAGATAGTCAACACCCTTATCCTCTAGTGTCTTGGAGTAAAGCTGATAGCTTTGCTCTTCGATCGCATCAAGCATTTTCCTACGTCTTGACGACTTGAGCGAATTAAAATAAGTGGATAAGGGAAGTTTTTCATCATACACATTGTCTGCTGTTTGTAGAAAATGACGACCACTGTCAACATTACCAATGCAACGCATTAATCCGAAGCGAATAAAGTCGATGTCATTCATTTCAGGGCATGCTCGCATCCATAAAGGATAGCGCTCAGCTGAAAGCGCCTCCTCCATGCTTTCATTGCAATGTGCGATAATGTGGTCATTTAAGCTGATGATTTCATTCATGTAAGATCTCCGTTTAATGCTTGTTAAAACAGAAAATCTTGAAAAAAATTATTTAGTGATTGCAAGTGTTTTTTGATAAATTTACGTTTTTTTTCAATTAAAAAATAACGCTTCTGTAGATGATTAGTTTGTTTTCGACATTAATCTAAAAAAAAGTCAGATGAGAGAGTAGTGACCTGTAAGGCAATGAAGAATAAGGTTTTTCTTAGTCATTTTATCTTTCAGTTGGAACACCAATGAAGTATTAGTTGATTAGCGGAATTCTAATTTTCAGTTGCGCTTGCGCAACAACATATCGGTATGTTCCTTGAAGTTTTTCAGCTTCTCGATAATGTTAACCCGATATGTAGAATAGAAAAACTAACCACCTTTCGGGGTGTGTATTATTACTTATTTTAAGGAGGCTCATCGTGAAAAAGCACAACAATACGCACTATGTTTTTGTTTTAGCACCTGATGGTGAGCCTCTGATGCCAACGCTTCGCGGGGGCAGAGTGCGTTGGTTACTGAAAACAGGCAAAGCTAAAGTTGTCAAACGGATACCGTTCGTCATTCAGATCTTGGATGAATCTGTTGGCCGTGAAACGCAACCCATTACATTAGCGATGGATACGGGCACGAGTAATATTGGTATCTCGGCGGTTTCCATTGAAACGGGAATTGAATATATTTCGGCTACATTTGAGACGAATACAAGTAAAATTAAGTCGAAAATGGAGAAACGCGCAGGTTGGCGCGCTAGCCGTACTCGATTTAAGCGTGAGAAAAAGAAACGCAGAGCAAAAGCTAATGGTACAACCAGAAACACGCCACAATGTTTTACTGTGTCCGGCGCGGAAACGGAAACCGTTGCGAAAGATATTCGTTCTTCAATTTGCAGATTGGATAAAAATGTGAATGATGGGAAGCTTTCAAATACTGCGCAACATGGTTTGATTAATCATCAAAACGTGATCAATCAGACGGTTAAGATCTTACCAATCTCTGATTTTGTCTTTGAACTGGCAAGTTTTGATATTCACAAATTAGTCAACGCCGAAGTGAGTGGTGTGGGCTACCAACAAGGCGACTTGATGGGCTTTGCCAACGTTCGTGAGTATGTTTTAACGCGTGATAAGTATACGTGTGTTATGTGTGGCAAGAAAAAGAAAAATGAAAAACTTCACGTACATCATAAGCAACATCGTGCAAACGGTGGATCTGATCATCACACTAATTTAGTGACGCTTCATGAATCTTGCCATAAAAAAATACATGCAGAGCCAAAAGTAGAAGCTAAGTTATTAGCTAAACTTGCTAAAAAGCCTACTGAACAAGCTGTAACAGCGCCAGCAACTATTATGAATTCAATTATGCCTCGGATCTCCCCTTGGCTTAACGACGTTCATCCCAATATTGCGGTATCCGTTACGTTTGGATATATAACCAAAGAAAATAGATTTAAGTCGGGCATCGAGAAAACGCACAACAACGATGCTTTTGTTATTGCGTGTGGCAACGGTGATCCCTCTGTGATCAGACGTTGTAAACCGACAGTTTATAAGCAATTCAGCCGTAATCACCGCGCTTGGATCTTCGGTACTAAAGGGCGAAAATACACTTATTTATCGCCGGAGGGAGAAAAGATAACTTGTTTTAATCGGGCTCGAGCAACAGCGCAAGATGAAAAGAAATTATCACTTGTCGATTTTAGAGATAAACAGGGTAAAAAAGCAGTCTCTGCGTTGAAGGTAGTCAAAGGCACCCGCATGTGGATTGATACAAGTGGCTATCAGTTCAACAAAGGTGATACCGTGATATACAAAGGTAAAATACAGGTTGTACTGGGTAATTCTAACGGAGGCGATTATATTCGATTTGTTAGTGATCCAAAGAAAAACATAAAACCAAAACTCTGCCGACTAATACAACGGTCAACCGGTTTTGTACGAGTGGCATAAACGAGAGACTTTCAGTCTCTTTGCTATCCATCTCCATCTAATTTTACTCGCTTGTGCTCGTAAGAATTTGGTGGAGAATTTCGCAATAAAGATGTTAAAAAAAGGTAGAAATTGTGGACGCTTTAATTTCCAAACAGATTGATAACGATGCGCTAAGATCACACCCTTGGACGAGTATGGTATCGGATGATAGCAGTATCTATATGGATTTTAAAAAGCAGCCTAACTTGATCCGTAGTGCATTAGAAGATCTTGTCCCTTTT
>CAYXQX010000597.1:0-2825 GCA_964467485.1 uncultured Porphyromonadaceae bacterium
CTTGGTGCCAATCTGAGTCATAAACTTTATGTTGGTGGAGCCCTGGGGATTCAAAGGGCAGAGTATGAAGAGGTCTGGACTCACACAGAGAGCGACCCAGATGATATAATTGACTATTTTGAACAGTTCAGTTTTAGGAATACTTTATATACAACCGGTAGGGGCTTTAATATTAAGCTTGGTTTTATTGCCCGACCAGTTGAATGGATCAGAGTTGGTGGAGCCATACATACTCCAACATTCTACAAAATGAATGATGACTTTACCAGTACCATGTCTACTGACCTGGCAGACGGCGAGTCTACTCATGAGTATGAAGCTTACGGAGAATATAAATATGAGATTACAACCCCTTTCAAAGCAATAGGTAGTGTGGCATTTATTATCAAGCAGATGGGCTTGATATCTATTGATTATGAGTATATTGATTACGCTACATCAAGGCTGAATGGAAGTGATTATGATTTCTTTTCTGAGAATCAGGCCGTGTCAAATAGGTATAAAGCAACAAGCAATCTGAGATTGGGTGGAGAAGCCCACCTTGGCCCTATTTTCTTCAGAGCTGGTTATGCTTTGTATGGCAGTCCCTATGTTTCAGGAGAAGCCAATGAAGATCAGGTTTATACAGCAATATCAGGAGGTTTGGGCTATAGAACATCAGGATTCTATATGGATTTTGGAGTAATAAAATCTGGTTTCGATCAAACATATTTCCTTTATAATCAAAACTCGGCTGATATTAAAAACTCCAGAACTAAGTTAATGGCAACTATAGGGTTTAGATTTTAAACAGGAATAAACTTATTTTTAGGTGATGAAATTGTTATCCCCGGACTTAGAATCCGGGGATTTTTTTGGTGAAATGATTCATTTTCTAAGCACTGAGTCCTTGCTCTTAACCACTGAATCCTTGATTATTTTCACCGCTTCCGGGCCAGTTTGAAATAGCAAATCAAGTATGCTGAGATTGGCAAAAAAACCATGCCTGTCAGAAAAATTCTGTGTATATACCTGAGGTTTAAATTCAGTATCCAGATCTAAACTCTTTTTTGGATGAATTAATATGCGCAGATCATTGTTACTAATGGGTGCAGTGTATTCTGTAGTATCTAAAATCCTGATATTAAGATCTAAAAGATCAAAAAGTGTCATGAGTATCTCATAATTGTAATCATACAAATACTTCCATTGTTTTTCCCAATATGGCAAAATATCATCAATGTAGTATTCATAAAAAGGGGAATGATTATAGGCAGATAAAATAGTTTTCCTGTGGGTTTTATTCCAGCTTTCAGAATAATCCAGCCTAACATCTTTAATTAGTTGACCTGGGCTCCTGCCTTTATGAAGTGGAACGGTAAGATCGATTGGACCATTAGCTGCCAACACTTTATGTCTGTTTCTATATGACTGTTTTTGAAGGTTCTCGCATGATTCAATGGCAAATTCCTTCAGATTAATAATCTTACAGAAGTATTGTATAGGTGGGAAATGGGCTGTGGAAAGCAACATGTTTACTTATCGATCTTTTTAAGTAATCTTTTTACTCCTGACTTATTAAGATAATCAAAGTTGGAATGACCTGAATAGAGAATTCTTTTACTGGTTCCTAATAAATGTGATTCCGGTATAAATCCTATGATCCTGCTATCATTAGGATTATCCCTGTTGTCATCGAGGACGAAATAGTAATTGTTTTTAAAGGTATAGGAATCAGATTTTCTTCCATTAATTGTTATTCCGCTGAAATCTACTATCATATCATTACCCTCATAAATATCTATTATCTCTCTGTAAAGATCTACAGTTTTTATCGTCAGAATAACCTCAAGTCCTTTGACAGGCACAATAACAGGTCCAAACTGATCACGATTCCAGTTAAAAAAACTGGAATATGGAAAGTAAGCCTTGGAGGAATCGCCGAAATACTGTTTTCGTAATCTAAGGTTTTTAATACCGGGGATCTTCTGTATTGCTTCATGTGCAACACTGTCGAGGGTCACATCATAAATTCCAATATCAGAAATCAAAACAGGTTCTTCCAAATTATGTTCGGCAATAAATTCCAATGGAATAGTCTGACCATCAGTAACTATCCTGTATAATTTGCGAAAACCATCCTGCTCCTGAACCTTGTCGCGGTTTATATACAACTCTTTATTTAAAAAAATTACAGTATCACCTGGCAAGCCAGCTATTCTCGAAATCATAAGGCTCGATTTGTCAATCGGCCTATCTGAAGTCCGGGGATCATTATATATGACAAGGTCATTTCTCTTGAAATTCCGAAATCCGGGCAACCTAAAATATGGAATTCTGAATGCATCTGAGAAGGAGCAGTCTGCTCCCGGCAAACCAAGAATTGAATTGGGCAATCTTGTCCCGGTTATTATCTTATTAACCAATAACCTGTCACCAGGTTCAAGAGTCGACGACATGCTAAAGCTATCAACCCTATATGATTGGACCACAAAAATCCTTAGAAGAAAAATTGCCAGAAGGGACCATAATGTGATTTTAAAAACTTTTTTCATGATTTGTTGACTGTCAGGTTAACGACTAGTTTATCTTAGTCATCATTCTTTTCCAACGGATATTGAAAGGGAAATTCCCTTCCTTATCAAATGATATATATACAAAAAGTGGTTTTCCAACAACATGGTCTTCTGGGACAAAGCCCCAATATCTGGAGTCTGCTGAGTTATGACGATTATCACCCATCATCCAAAAGTAGTTCATCTTAAAAGTATAGGTGTCGGCAACTTTATCATTTATGTAGATCTTACCATTTTTCACCTTCAGATCATTATCCTCATAAACATCTA
>CAYXQX010000598.1:0-2816 GCA_964467485.1 uncultured Porphyromonadaceae bacterium
GCAATGATATACAATAAATTGCTTGAAAATTATGACTTTAAGAGTGATGAATTTAGCACGCCATTCCTAAGTTCAGAAGATTACACCAATACTGAGTGCGGTTTTTGGAAAACAAAGGATTATCCCGAGTTAGCGAAATGGTTAGAACAGCATAAAGGACTTTTTGATTTGGTAATTAAGGTAAGTGATAAATCTAAGTGTTATTTTCCATTTAGCATGGAATATCAATTGAGTTATCCAACAGATAATTTGGCTGGGTTAAAAAAATCCTGCATATTACTTATTCAATCTGCCAATAATGATGTTGCCGAAGGGGAAATAGATTCAGCAGTTGAGAAATATGGGGCTTGTACCCAGGTCGGAACTCATTTGCAACAACAACCAAACCTTATCTCATATTTAGTAGCTATAGCATGCCACGCTCTGGTTGAGGAGAGGTTGAATGAACTTGTAGTTACTGGAAAACTAACTAAAAAACAACTTGATAATATCGAGCAGGTGGTAACGAGTATTCCAGATGACTGGCAATCATTGTGGACAAATATAATGGAAGGCGAATGCCTTATTGCAAAACGACTTCTGATAATTGATTATGAAGCTAGTTCCAGCGGCAAGGCCAGGATAAGTCTTAATACAGATAAAGGCTTATTGGTGGAAACAAAGAAAATCTTCCGAATTCCAACCGAGTATGATAAAACAGCAAAGAAAGAAATATTGTTTCAAAAAACTTGTGGTATTAGCAAATGGTTTTATATGCCTTCGAACCCACAGAAAGCAGAAGCGGTCGTTGACGACCTTCATAAAGATTATTTCAAGATGGCTATGTCAGATTATCAATGGGGTAATGAGCTTAATGATTACCCTGCAAAGCAATTTCGACTGGACTTTAGAAGTATGTGTAAGGTGTATTTGGATATGTCAGCAGGGAACTATATTGATGCTCATAATTTCTTTGTTGAGAAAGTGGAAAGACGGAATGCTTTGCTTTTGATGGTAGAACTAAAAAGATTTCATAACTTGAATAATCGCTGGCCTGAAAAACTTGAGCAGATAGAATCCCGTACCTCTATCAGTGCAGATAATTTCATCTATAAGCCAAAGGATGATAGTTTCATGCTATATAGTAAAGGGATTGATGGCATTGATAACAATGGCAAACCTGTTAATCGCTATAAAAGAAAACCTGAAGAACCTGATGATATTGTTTTCTGGCCCCTGCCACCTCGGAAAAAAACTAAATAAAGCACTCCCTTTTCGCCTTGATAAAGTAACCTCTAACACCACAGCCACAGCGTTCAACTTTTCAGGAAAATTAAAGGGGTCAGACCCCTTTTCCGGCAAGATAGGCAAGCTGCTCCGCAGCAAGCCGGTCCATCCCATAAAACCCTCACCTTGCAACCTCATTACCAAACTCCCAAATCCTAAAAAAACAAAATCAACTTCCACCATCACCGCCGCCGCAAAAACTCATAACCAATAACCGGACAATTAAAGGTTCCAGGGACAACTAAAGGTTCCAGGAACCTTTAGTTGTTCTTCTTGCTGGAACAACGGAGATTGAAACTGATTAGTTTTTCGGAAGAGAGAAATCCTCCCCTATAAAATAAGACTTGAAAATATTAAAAATGGGAGTAGGATACATGTGCTGGCTTACCATGAATGACGGCAAAGGAAGAGTTATCTATTAGGAGTTTAAAATGAAAAAGATTTCTATAACCGTGGTATTAGTCGTAATGTTCCTTACTTTGGTTGGGTGTGCTCCTCCCACGACAATCAAGGTCAGTGGTTTGAGCAGAGATAAAGTTGTAGAGACGCTTTGGAGCCAGGGTTCTTATCAGGAAAGCTATCAGTTATTTGACAGTAAGCAGGTTAAAGTTTGGCCCAGTCCAAAAATATTTAACGACAACAAAACATTGCTCGAATACAAAGTAGGACAATTTTTCGACACCGAACATATCAAAGATACAGTTCTTATCAATGAGGAAGCCCCCAACACTTTTGTCATATCAATGAAATCCGAAAGCAAGTCAGTATTCTTAAACTTTTTATGGGGACTACTAAGTTTCCATGAAAGAGATCGAGGTCGGGAAAAGGGTGTAATGTTCGATACATCTATCACACTTGATATTTTAAAGGGAGTTGTTCAATGGAAAGGTCGGCACAGTTTTATACCGATCAGAACGGCAAATGACAATTCTATCTGGCTGGCATACAATGCCGACTCATTTAGGTCTATACATGGTTATTTTAAGAATAACGGCTTTAACGAATCTTATGATGAAAGCAGAGGGGAGTGGACATTCAGTAGATACCTCATGTCAGGCCCAAAGCAAAGGTGCAGGATTAAAAACCATGGGGCGTGCTGGTCTGGTACACATAAAGGTAAGCCTGTTCATCCAAAATGGGAAACTAAGGAGGAAGTGATAGTAAAAAAAGTCAGTCAAGCAGATAAAAATTCAATTATCACAGTGGGCATTTCGGCTAAGGGGATTCATGAGTGCCCGGACCTGTTTCTCTTTCTTACTTATAGTTACCATAATATGGATGATGGATTAAGGGAGAATTTGTTCCATGGAATTACAAAGCACTTAGATGACAATTCAAAGACAACGGTTTTTGTTGATCCTGCTCCATGGATTAAACAAATAAAACTGCCTGCTTACGAGTCGGATTGGGCTAAAAAAAGGGAAGCTTCTAAATTACCCAAACCTAAACCTAAACCTAAAATAAACAAAAACAAAAATAAAGGCAATCTCTTTTTACGGATTTTAAATGGATTATTCAAATAGAAGTGAATATGGCAACAGTTTCAAAGA
>CAYXQX010000599.1:0-2799 GCA_964467485.1 uncultured Porphyromonadaceae bacterium
ATATATTATTAGATCAAGGATCAAAACTTCACAATTTTAATTTTATTTCTTTTTTGGTTCTGTATTTGTTGCATCCATTACAACTGAAATTTCCTCTTTGGAGAAAACATTATTAATATTCAATATGATGACGAAATCCTCATTATGCTTTCCCATTCCATCAATGAACTGGGTGTCAAGTTGAGTCCCTATCTTTGGTGCCGGTTCAATGTGCTCGGGATCAATATCAATCACCTCAGAGACTGAATCAGCCATCGCTCCAATCTGCGTCATCTCATTATCAATATCTATCTCAGTTATAATGACACAGGTATCAACCGTTTTTTCTATTTTAGACATTCCAAATTTCAATCTTAGATCTATTACAGGCACAACTTTGCCTCTGAGATTTATTACCCCTCTTAAAAACTCAGGTGTTTTGGGAACCTTTGTGACTTTATCAAATTCCAACACTTCCCTCACTTTTGTTATATCGAGAGCATAAATCTCTTCTGCCAGTCTGAAGGTCAGGAACTGGCCGTCACTTGTTCTTATATTATCATCCATTTTTTCCTCCATTTTTTCTCAACACTAACTCCTAGAATTTCTCAAATTCAGAATCTTCTCTATCGGGGCCTGTTCCCATATTCAGTTTCATACCACTTCCGGATTTACTCTTGATCGCTTTAGGTTTTTTCGAAGGAATTGGTGTTTGTGTTGCCGTTACATTGGCTTTATGAGTATCAATATTCGTATTTTGTCTTACATATTGTTGTCCAGAATTTCCAATCTTAAAGAAAGAGATTGAACTTTGTAATTCTATTGCCTGTGAAGAAAGCTCCTCGGATGTAGATGCCATCTCCTCTGATGCTCCGGCATTCGACTGAACGACTTTATCAAGTTCGTTAATTGCTTTGACAATCTGACCTGCACCCTGGTTCTGCTCAGTACTGGATGCGGTAATCTCTGATACAAGATCAGCTGTTTTGCCGATATCAGGAACCAGTGTGTTTAACATTTCAACTGCTTTTTCTGCAACCCCAAGACTGTTTTTGGCAAGTGTGGTTATCTCCTCAGCGGCATTCTGACTTCTCTCTGCCAACTTTCTTACTTCTGAGGCGACGACAGCAAATCCCTTGCCATGTTCCCCTGCCCTGGCAGCTTCAATCGCTGCATTTAAAGCCAGCAAATTGGTCTGCCTAGCTATTTCCTGGATAATATTGATCTTTTCGGCTATCTCTTTCATAGCAGTGGTTGCTTCATTTACTGCCTCACCACTATCCTTTGCATTCGACGATGCTTTTGCGGATATTTTCTCTGTCTGATTGGCATTATCGGTATTCTGCTGTATATTTGCCCCCATCTCTTCCATTGAAGAGGATATCTCCTCTGCTGCTGACGCCTGCTCTGTAGACCCCTGAGATAATGACTGGGCTGCGGCACTGAGTTCTTCACTTCCGGATGCAACATTTTCGGATGCTGTCTGTACTTCTGAAACAATTCGTTTCAAATTCTCTGCCATTTTCTGCATAGCCTTCGCCAGTAGTCCAATCTCATCTTTTTGATCGACGTCCAGTTCAGCTGTAAGATCTCCATTAGATAATAAATTTGCAAATTTGACGCCCTTCTGTACTGGGGTGGTAATCGCTTTTGTAATAAAAAAAGCAATAATCACGCCAATAAGCAAGGCAAAAATCAAACCGATAACCATGACTCCGGAAGAGGTTTTTGCCAAACTCACTGCATTTTTTGCTATCTTATGTGTCCCCGTGATCCCGGCTTTAGCTGTTGTTTGACATGCTGCTATCATTCTTTTTCCGGTTTCTTCTCTAGACTTTGCCAGGGTTTCCCTTTGTTCATAGTGGATCAGGAAATCTTCAAGGGCACGACTATAACCCTGGAAAGCAGTTTTTGATTTCTCAATCTGCTGCAAATTAACTTGCCGTTTAGTATATTTTCTTAATTCATCAAAGAGGGTGAGTTTTGATTCAAATTTTTTGATTGCATTTTCCAATATTACGACATCCCGTTGAGCCTGGGCCTTGTAGTTGTTTATCCGAATGATATTTCCTGCATCAATAATATTATTAACAATTGTAATCTTTTTCAATCTGGATGTAGAGACATTTCCCGCTACAATCTCCTGTTCCATTGCCTTGTTCTGACTGGCCAGAAAAGCATTACAGTTATCCATATAAATTTTTGCAGTTTCATCCATTTTTTTTCTGTTGTCTTCCAGTTTCTGATTAATCTCCTCAGTCTGCTGCATCAATGATTGGTATTGGTTAACATTTTTTTCAACCACTTCAATCTGTCCCCCCAATTTTTTAAGCTGGGTGGCAGAACTGTTTAATTCCCGGGCCAGTACCAAGTCCTTTTTTAACGCATCCATTGCTGTTTTTGCCTGATCGTAGAAGGAGGTTTCTCCAGTTAATCCGTATCCCCTCATTCCATACAATACCCGGTTTGAAGCTCCCCGAAGTTCATTGGTAATTTCAACTTCAGGTACATACTCATTGGAAAGATGAGTTGATTCATCCTTTATCTGGTTCATATTGACAATAGCCAATCCGCCCAGTATAAAGGAAATTAGAATTAAAACACCAAATCCAAAAGCCAATTTTGTTCCAATTTTTAAATTTTTTAACATAATTTTCTCCTTTTAATATTAAAATTTAATCTTATTTTCTCAACTATATTATATTCTCAGATCTAATGATAATTAAAATCAAATTGATAACCTAACCCATAAGCGAAAAGAGTCACTGAAATTAATATGACAAAGCATAAGGGTAAAACTGATTTTCTTGTTCGCATTAT
>CAYXQX010000600.1:0-2795 GCA_964467485.1 uncultured Porphyromonadaceae bacterium
GAAAGTTGATGAATCATATAATGCAGGCTACTCGATGTATGTAGCCGCCTATCCTTTGATTAGGGATTATCCGGGCAGGAGTTTTCAATCCGGATTGTTTGGCACATGGATGCATCCTCAACACGACGGGCCTTTACCTGTTGAGAAATTGTATACCGATATTGAAGGAGGACTTGGCTGGTGGCGCGATACAGAATATGCCACAGCCACCCCAAAATTTATTATGGGTGGAGTGCAGTTAAACTTTGTAGGATGGGCCAACGGTCCCGGTGCCGGTCAGGGAAGAGACTGGGATAATCCTAAAGGCAAGTATGGTGTAGCACAGCTTAGCCCCTGGGTTTTATGGCCTCCTGATGGTCTGAACATGAAGCAGGGTACCTGTGGCGAATTGTTTGGCAGCGGGTATCTGCCTTTACCTTTGACTGAGCCAAAATCCATTACTGCAGGTAAAGAGATTTCGACAGGGAACCAGTGCTGGACATTGTTTGTCAATGCCGGGAACTTCAAAGGTCCTGTTGCATTCTTTACTCCTTATTTTTGGACCAGGGCATCCGTTGAGGACCCACGGATCGAGGGATTATTTTTAGATCAGCGTCCCTCACAGGCTAACAAACCATTTCAGATGGAAACTCAGCATATTCATTCATATGAATCCACTGACTCCAAAGGTCAGAGATATGCCCGTATGGCTCCAACACAGTATCCTGTTGGATCAGATGGTAATACGGATTTATTACATCGCCTGATGTCCTATAATAAGAAAGCACTCTGGGATGATGTAGAAGCCTGGTTTAAAGGAGGAGAGCCTTCTGACGGTACTATCGATCTGGAAGGGGCTGCCCAGCAAAAGTTTAAAAAAGGAGTCAGATCAAGTTGGAGGTTTTATGGAGATCATATTCCTAAGGATAAGCGGGCTTTAATGAATATAACTTCTTACATGGATGCCAATGTTACTGAACCTGCTACATTGAGTGTTCGCTGGGAGGGTGATTTGATAAAAAGGAGAGAAACAGGAAATGGTGCTGTAATTACATTGCCTGAGTATTATAAACTGGTAAAAAGTGGTGATGATGAAGTTGGAGAATGGATTGCCATTGCATCTGAGGATGTGCCGGCTGAAACCGGACTTCATGATGTTGATTTTAGCAATAAAGACCCGAGAAACACTATGGCTTATGTTACGCCTGAAGATCAGGAGAGTTGCTGGAAAACCCCCGGCCCTGCAGCTGGACCATTTAAGGCTAAACTTGGAGATGGTAGTACGGTAACTTACTACTGGTATAGGTTTGCCGACCAGCCAGCATTATTGAATGCTGATATGAGCAAAGAGGAGCGTGAAGAAATGCAGCGGCGGGTGGAATTGCTTCATAAAAACTGGACGAAGGACCGTGAATATCTTCCACCACCAATGATTGGAAGACTTGCTGAAATTGATCCGGCTTTGATCCTCATTCCGCCAAAAGGTTTGGAAGTGGGATATGTACCTATCGCTACAAGTCAGGGAATAGAGAAATAGCCACATTTGTATCTAGCTAAGGATAAGCAATAAAGATGAAATCAATAGGAAAAATAGTGATGGCCGTGGTCCTGGGAGTTGTACTTGGCAACACTGTTATGGCTGCCAAGAAACCTCTGAAGGTTTATATTCTTGCTGGCCAGTCGAACATGCAGGGCTCAGCGCACAAAAGCACCTTTGCAGCCATGGGTGACGATCCGATGACCGCAAAGCTTCTCAGTGAGATCCTGGACAAGAACGGTGATCCGGTCGTCTGCAACAAAGCCTGGATAAGCTACCTCACAAAAGGCAGCGAAGGCGATACTACTCTGCACGGTAAGGTGGGAGTGGGTTACGGCTTTGACAACGAGCGCATTGGTCCCGAATACGCGTTCGGACTATACATGGACAAGGCACTCAAGGAGCCAATCTTAATCATCAAGACAGCCTGGGGTGGTAAATCGCTGGCAGTGGACTTTCGCCCTCCCAGTGCCGGACCCTATGAGCCCAGTTTGAAAGAGAAGGAACGAGGCAGCGTCCCTGATAGTGAGAAAGTAGGACTTTACTACCGTGAGATGATTCGCCATATTCAGACAACACTAAAGGACGCTGAGAGTATCAAGGAGATTGTTCCCGGGTACACGGCAAAGCAGGGATATGAACTGTCCGGATTTATCTGGTTCCATGGCTGGAATGATATGTGTAACCGGCACCATCTCGAGCAATATACTGAGAACATGATTCATTTTATAAGTGATGTACGCAAAGAATTCGATAGGCCTACCTTGCCATTCATTGTGGGGATTTTGGGAGTTTATGGAACCGACCCGGATAGTCGTAAGTTCGATAAAACTCTACCTGTGACTGACTTCCGTAAGACCCAGTTCGCTGCAGTGGAACAATATGATCAGAAGGTTGAAGCAAGATATCGGGGCAATGTTATCGGAGTAGATAGTGGGCCGTTTTACGAACTTGAGCTCAGTGATATTTACTGGAAGCAACGACTTACCAACAGCTGGAAACATCGTGTAAAACAGGGAGAGATGACGCCGGAAGATATGAGCAAGGAAGGTGCAATATATGGCTTTACTGATGACGGACTAACAGAAAAAGAACAATCTACCTGGGATAGGTGCGCATCCAACGCCGAGTATCACTACCTGGGTAGCGGTGAAACTTTTATTCGCTTCGGACAGGCACTTGCCGAGGCTATTCTAGAGATGGACAAAAATTAAATTTAAACAATGAAAAGGATCAAACTATTATTAATACTGTTGTGTTGCATCTTAGGGCACGTAAA
>CAYXQX010000601.1:0-2786 GCA_964467485.1 uncultured Porphyromonadaceae bacterium
TGGTTAAAGGATAAAGACGACTACCTGTACCTGCTGCAAGAAGTAAGGCAGTGGATATACGATTGTCACCATAATAATTGTTTGAATTAATATTCATAACTTATTCAATTGGTGTCATCAAAAAAAAACGAAAACGCTCGATTAAAAGCCCTTAGGCGTACTAAGTCTTAGTACTTTGATGGGTGGACTTACTACTGATAACTCAACTATAAGTATGAAGTTTGCGAATGCAAAAAAAACGATTGCTTAAAAAAGCACATCAACAAAAATGATAGTGAATGATTGAAATAAAAATATTTGTAATCCGAGTACAAAGGTACTCTAATAATCCAGACAAACTAACTATATTGCCAGTACTTAGGAAAGCCCTTCTTTATGAAAGCAAAACACATATTATTGACAAAAGAAATCAAAGATGATAAATTGTCCCATTAATCTCAGAAGCATAACATTCATCACTCGTAACTCATAACTCATAACTCATAACTCATAACTTTTCCCTATCTTTAAGTTTGCCCCCCAAAATGTTGCATCAGGCAATCCTAATTTTTGACCTATGATTCGAAGGAGTTTGTTATTGTTCTCAATCCTGATTTTTACTAATGGATTGTTTTCCCAAAATGCTATATTGAAGGGGACTGTGAGAGATAAAACCACCGAAGAACCCATCCCATTTGCAGCTGTTGTTGTAATGAAAGATAACAGGCAAGTAGGAGGAACTGCTACCGATATTGATGGTAATTATGTGATTAAGCCACTGCCTGCAGGAAAATTTACCATCATGGTAAGAGTGGTTGGCTATAAACCCTTACAGTTAAAAAATTATATTATCCGTAAGGATTCAAAGAATAGTCTAGATATTCCATTGACGACCAGGGGTGGTTATAATGACGATATTCAAATATTTGAATATAAAGTTCCCCTTCTTGATAAAGATACAATCCAGGCTGGTCCTCCGATTATTTATGAGGATATTGAAAAAATGCCGGGCAGGACTCAACCGGGAATTACGGGAAGATTATTTGCTCATGAGTATCATGTAGCAAAGGATGGCAATGATAACAATCCAGGTACCAGGGAAGAACCTTTTAAGACAATAAGGAAAGCAGTTAGTATGGCCAGGCCCAAAAATGTAATTACCGTGCATGAAGGGGTTTACAGGGAATGGATTGATCCACGTAATGGAGGATATTCCGATGAATCCAGAATCACTTATCAGGCGGCTCCCGGGGAGAAGGTAGTTATTAAAGGATCTGAGATAATTGATAATTGGAAGAAGCTGGATGATGGAGTTTGGATGGTGGAATTGCCCAATAAGTTTTTTGGCGACTATAACCCTTACGATGATGTTATTGGAGTCGACTGGTTCAATGATATGGGCAGAGACCATCACACTGGAGAGGTTTATCTGAATAATAAGTCGCTCTATGAGGTAGCAAGCCTGGAGGAGGTGAAAAGTCCAGAGGTTCTGAAAAGAAGTACTGATCCTGATGGCTCACTGTATGTATGGTTTTGCGATGTTGATGAAAATAAAACCAGGATTTATGCCAATTTCCATAATTATAATCCCAATAAGGAGTTAGTTGAGATTAACGTTCGTCCTGCCTGCTTCTACCCAAGTTACCCGGGCATGAATTATATTGCTGTCAGGGGATTTCATATGAGTCAGGCAGCCTGTCAATGGTCAACCGCAGCAGATGAGCAAATTGCGCTGCTGGGTACTCACTGGAGTAAGGGCTGGCTAATTGAAAACAATGTGATCACCCACTCTAAGAATATTGGAATAGCCCTCGGAAAAGACCGAAAATCAGGTCATAGAGAGTGTGCAAATAATCCTGATGTTCCCGGTTACAAGGTTTATAATGATGTTATTGAGAGAGCATATAAGTGGTCGGGGTGGAATGAGGAGAATATTGGATCTCACATAGTTAGGGGGAATACCGTATATGATTGCGAAAAGAATGGAATCCATGGCTCATTGGGAGCCATTTTTTCAATTATCGAGAATAACCATATCTATAACATCTATACAAAACGACAATATGGAGGTCCGGATATTGCCGGGATAAAAATCCTCGGTGCAATTGATGTGACCATCAGGAAAAATCAAATTCATGATGCTCACAGGGGACTGTGGATGGACTGGATGGCGCAGGGTACCAGAATTTCTTCAAATTTATTATACGACAATGACAATGATGATCTTTTCATGGAAGTTAACCATGGACCATATATAATTGACAATAATATTTTTCTATCCGGATGTTCGCTTCGCGACTGGTCGCAGGGTGGGGCATATCTGCATAACCTTTTTGGTGGCTCGATAAAGACTAGAACTGTGGCCGATAGAGAAACTCCATTTCATAAGGAGCATTCCACAGAAATTGCAGGCTTGGAAAAAATTTTCGGTGGGGATAACAGGTTTTATAACAATATATTCCTTCACACCGGACTGAATGTATACAATGATGCCGGACTGCCAATGAGCGTGCATGGTAACCATTATCTAAATGAAGCTCAGCCTTTTGAGTTTGAACATGAATTCGCGAAAGTTAACGGAGAACTTCCATCAATTAGTGTTGATAATGATGGGGAGTACATGAAGATTAAATTTAATCTCCAGAATTTGGATGCATGGCCCGACTGTGTTTCTATCACCGGGAATCAATTAGGTAAAACAGAAATTTCCCGATTACCTTTTGAGAATCCTGATGGATCAATAGTAAGGATAAATCAGGATTATTTTGGTAAAACAACTTTAAAGAATTTTTAATTTGCAATTTCCA
>CAYXQX010000602.1:0-2782 GCA_964467485.1 uncultured Porphyromonadaceae bacterium
AGCTTGTCAACATCAAAGTCCCAGGCATAAGGATCACTATCAGTAATAGTAAATTGTTCACGAACATGTCTGATATCTTCTTTCCCTCCTCCAAAATTCCTGAGCCTTGGGGTTGTATTCAGGGGCGACCAAATGGTTCTGGTTCTGGAATAGACTGATTCGTGTAAGTACTTCCAAGCGAGGATTGCATCTTGATTATCAGTGCCATATCGGCGCTTAGCATAATCACTAATCCAAGATTCAAGATCAACATCTTCTGTTTGCCATGCTTTTTTGAATATGAACTCCTGAACAATAGGGTTGTATCCAAGACCTTCGGGAATAACTCCAATCCCTTTTAGT
The DNA here is from genome assembly GCA_964467485.1 of uncultured Porphyromonadaceae bacterium. Lineage (GTDB taxonomy): Bacteria > Bacteroidota > Bacteroidia > Bacteroidales > UBA12481 > JAUVKA01. The sequence continues at coordinate 343 of CAYXQX010000602.1, forward strand.
TGATCTTTATATTCTGATGTATAGGCCTCGGTGAAATTGTCCTGCATCTGCTGCAGATCTCCACTCATATTGACTTTCTGATCCTCATTACAAATGACATCCCATATCCAGTTTTGCCCGTAAAATCCTTTTGTATCCTTCCATGTTGGGTTTTTCTCTCCGTAGAGATCAATTAGGATTGTTTTTCCCTTTGGAATACCTGCAAGGAAGGCTTCACCCTGTTCCTCCTGCCAGAAATCTCTTTTGAAAAAGAAGAACCATCCCTGTATAACCCATATTGCTTCAGGGTCGGCAAGGGCCATGGATTCATATACTGTTTTACTCACCTGCCTGAGGAATTCAGGATCCTTGGATGGAGGATTTACCTCAATGAAACAATCAGCATCATACAAATGATCAGTGCCATACATCTCTGTCTGTTTGCTTATGAATTTGTTGCCAATCACTTTAAACAAACTATCGGTGGGTGAAAGGAAATCGGTACCTGGAATACCGGCCCAATTATCAATCTGAACGATATTAGCATCAGGATAAATTTCTTTTAATGATTTTGGAACATGGCCGGTAAAGCCCTGCAGGATTGGTTTCATACCGAGTGATCTCATTCTTCCCAGTATCTTTTTCTGAAATACAGCTCTGTCGTGTATCCAGTTTTGAGGCAGTGGACCACCTATACTATCGATGTTCCCCATCCATCCCCAGGGAAGATGAGCAGGCCCTACAAAGAAGTTGTCAACTTGCTGTTGTGAGAGGCCCATATCAAGATAAACATCCTGCCAAACGGCCTCTTGTCCGATAGTTGCCAGCGGCATATTTACGCCCATCAGGGCCATGTAATCAATCATCTCCTCCCATCTTTCCCAATCCCACCAAGGCATTGTGTAACCATAAGTGCAATAATTGAATATATACCGATACTCAAAGGGGCTTTCCATCCTGTAGGGCTCAGATAACTTTGGGAGTTTATTTGGCAGGTCCAGACGGTTGTAATTAAGTGAGATAGATGAATTACAATGCTCTTCCAAATACCATTTGAAGCCTGTAGCCATTGCTACACCTGTATTCCCTTTGATAAGGATTTTATTCCCTGAACTTTGAATCTCACAAAAATCAGATCCATTTGACGTTGGTGTCATCTCGAAAATGAACTCATCGTATCTCTCAGGTAGCAAGCGCATTGCCAGTGCTTCAATTGATTTAGTTTCAGTGTTTGAAGCAAAATTTTTCGTCTGGTTGGTGCAGGATACTGATAGGATAAAAACAGCGAGGATAAATAATTGGATGTAGTGTTTCATAATTTATGATGTTGTCGTAGAGACGCATTACATGCGTCTCAGATCAGCAGGCCATTTGTAGCACGCATGTAATAGCGGAGACAGAGGCGCATGTAATGCGTTTGTACGTATTGTAATGCGTCTGTACGTATGGGATTTATTATTAATTGGATATTGTATTTAGGAGGTTTTCGAAAGGCTGCAGCTCTAAATCATCTCCTGCTGTTTTGTACATAATGCTTAGCTGGTTTTGTATGGATTTATAAAAATATTTTATCCTGATTTTATGCTCACCCTGCTGTAGGGAAACATTGAATTTTTCAGGTTTGTTTCTGAATTCTTTTCCTTTGGCAACTAGTTCATCATCAATATATAATTCGGCCAGACCATCATGTGTTTGTAAGACCAGCAGGTACTCATCGGTTTTTTCGATATTGATTGAACCTTTCAGTTCCAGTGCATATTGATTATACACCCCATTCATCCTTGTATCAATATGTCCTGCAGCTTTAACCTTGGCAAACAGTTCTCCGTTAATTTTACCCAGTCTATCTTCATCCATTTTACCCATTAATCCTGATCTGAATATATTGAGGGTATCAAAATCGGGCATTTTTTTCCAGCCAGTAACAGGAGCCGGTCCGTATGCTTTGTACTCATACCCAGGATCGATTTTTTGAAAGTACTTCTGGACAGGGTAGCCTAGTTTTTTGTCTTTCTCATTAAACAGTTGGGCAGTAAGAATTCCACTTTTCCTGAGGCTAATGGATTTCTTGTAATCGCTCATTTTACTAATATCCGGAATGCCCCAGGATTCTTCAAATGACCATTTTATGCTACCTTCAGTAAGGACAGAAAGCTTCACGGTAACATCATCAGTAAACCTGAGATCATCATCATTTGAAAGGCCATTAAGACTCATTTCGATCGGACTAAAGAGTTCTGTGTATCTGTCATTTGTTTGATCTTGTCTTTTTTGATATCCGGCATAATCAGGTATCAGATCATTATTCCATAATTTCTCAGCTAAAATTGGAACACGATCCCGGAGAACAGGAATTACTTTATAATAGTTTTGCTCCCAGAAAGAAATTTGACCTCCAACCAGTCCCTCCTTTGACTCAAGATTAACTTCTGCAATGCTCTCATTCCAATGCGACCAATTG
>CAYXQX010000603.1:0-2779 GCA_964467485.1 uncultured Porphyromonadaceae bacterium
GAAGTAAAGACTATTCGCTAGAAACCAAGCTAGAGGCAATCCGACTCCGAGAAGAGGAAGGGTTACTCTACCGGGAGATCACGGAGAAACTAAAAATAAGAGATCCTGGCCGAGTAAAGGTCTGGATGAGAATCTACCGAAAGGAAGGGAAAGCGGGGTTGAAAAAGCCACGTCGGGGTAGACCTAAAAAGGACCGTGACAGCCTGGAAGAACGGATTAAGTACCTGGAAATGGAGAATACCCTTTTAAAAGCATTGGCTATCGAGCTGGGGGAAGAATTGCCAGAGGGGCTCGATATAGAGCCATTTATAGATATCAAAGGCAATTCAGGATAAAGGATGCGGGTAACTGTCTAGGAGTATCACGATCAGCATATTATGCCTGGGTAAAGAGGATGGACCGGCCAGATCCAGACCAGGAGAGGATGCAGCTGGTCCTTGAAGCCTATGAAAGATCCAGGAAAACCTACGGCTACCGCAGGATACAAATCTGGATTGAGAGAGAGTATGGGGTCAAAATCAACCACAAAACCATCTTGAGACTGATGAGAAAGCTCAATATTTGTTCAATTGCTCGGAAAAAGAATCCTTACCGGCGCTTCCAAAATCGTTACAGAGCGATCCAGACATGCCCTAATCTGATGTCTCAAAACTTCAAAACCAAAGGACCAAACGAAAAATGGGGCACAGACATCACCTACATCAATACCCGGCAAGGATTTGTCTACCTGGCTGTCATCAAGGACTTTTTTGATGGGACCATACTAGGATATGCCCTTTCACGAAACAACTCTACTAGCATGGTTTTACAGGCTGTTCGATCAGCGACTTCAAGTTTTCACCCAATCCATGGTGTGATCCTGCAAAGTGACCGGGGTCTACAGTTTCAGTCTCCTGCCTATCATTCATTGACTTCTCAGTATGGGATTGTTCCTTCTATGTCCCGTAAGGGAAACTGTTTAGATAATGCCCCCACAGAAAGTTTCTTTTCCCATTTGAAGGAAGAATTATTGCGGCATATCAAGATCAAAGATTTTCATGAAGCTGTTAGGGTTGTGGAGGACTATATTCACTTTTATAATCATGATCGAATCCAACTTAAAACAAAACTGACGCCTTTGGAATTCAGACGCCAGTTTGTATAATTAGCTTCGAGAGGTTTTATTTATTTGTCCACCTTTTAGGGTGCACTCCAGTTAGTGCCGGGGCTTTTTTATTGGTTCGAGTTCAGTGCGGTGGACCCAACAGGATTCGAAACTGCGACCTGATAACTACAGTCGATAATCTGTCAAAGACACATTTCCAAAAAAAATAATATATACCAGAATCTCAATATTAATTTGATCTATCAGCCTTACTCCGAGAATTATCAGATATTAAGGAAACCAAATCAATTAAAGTATATGTGAGATCCTCAAAATGATACATTAATCTCCTATGATCGCCGAGTCAGGAATACCCATGTTATACTGAAAATATCCAGAAAGAATCTGGGCAGGATAGTGATAAATCAACAAGTGTCTTATTAATTACTTTGAATTTGATAAATGAAATGATTATTCTCCTTGGATAAACCATCTGCTGAACCAAACCCATTAACTCGATCTGCGTTTGGATTTGTATTTGGTTTGGTGTTCATGATTGCTGTCACAAAGATTTTTCAAGTCAACGACTTTGATTATCTGAATGTCAAGGCAGGTGTGCAAGCCCTTATATCCGGGATTAATCCTTGGGGGGAAAATCTAAATTCCTTTGAATTTTTTAATCCCCCATTTAGTGTGATATTTCTTTGGCCATTGTTATTTCTAGGCCCAAAATCAATATTGATAATCGGTGGAGCACTGATATTTGCGGTTTTATTTTTCCATAAATCCTGGGTCGCTTTCTCATGGTTTGGGACTAATTTATTCTTATGGATCGTGTCTGCTGGGCAAATTGACATGTATGTGATGGGCTCTGGAATTCTTCTCTTAACACTCAGTGATGAAGTGGAGGACAGAAGGGTAAAAGTCTTTCTTCGGATCCTTGGCTATGGGTATTTGCTGGTTAAACCGCAAGGAGGCTTGTTCATTGTTGCCCTCTATATTTTATTGCGAAAGGATTGGTTGGGCATGATTTTCTCAGCTCTGGTCTATGGTGTTCCCTTTATTAACTTATACCCAGACTGGATTAAAACCATACTGATGAGTCCCCCAATTGGGCAGGATGTTATGCGAATTAGTGTATTAGGGAAATACGGCTGGATTATGGCCATCCTTCTTGCTTTAATTGTGTTGATCTCAAAACCTTGGAAATATTGGCAGTTGGGTGGGGCATTAGCTGAGATCCTCTCCCCATATGGGATGGTAGGAATTCCAACATTGTTAGTTCTCTCTGGTGTTAAGAACAAAAAAGCCATCCCGATCGTGGTTATATTTTCCGGATGTTTAGCAGCCCTGACCTGGATTAATCCTCCTCCTTATGTAGATTACTACCTCTACATTGGCCCCTATATGGAGATCTATCATCTTGGGATGTTTGGGCTAGTGTTAATTCTTGCTATATATGAAGGAAATAATCCAGTTATAGATCAAATTAACGTAGTTGATTTAAGAGGATTTCTAAAGAAACTTCCTTTCAAGAGATTTTTATAGATGTTGAAAGCTGATCCAACTATGGGCGAGTGAATATCTGGATGATGTTTTTTTCTGTTTTTATCAGCTTACAAAGCTGAGATCAATCTACATACTGCGGACCATAACGTTTATCGTTTGATTGTTTTGCATGATTTAGATATTCAA
>CAYXQX010000604.1:0-252 GCA_964467485.1 uncultured Porphyromonadaceae bacterium
GTGCAGGATTGCCAGTTTTTCTCGGACCTGCCCTCGTCGGATTATTTATTGGATTAATTGGAAATGCAGGAGTTGTATGGATTCTGGCGATACTATACCTTATTAGTGCATTGCTTACAAAATTTATTACCCTTCCTGACAACGTAAAAACGATCAACCATATTCATAAATAATTATTTATTATTATTCCTAATAATCTTCATGAACCTGTTTGATCTTTTTTACGTTTTAATTAAGGTGAATAAATTTTTT
>CAYXQX010000604.1:262-2769 GCA_964467485.1 uncultured Porphyromonadaceae bacterium
CATGAAGATTATGAGGAATCAGAATAAATAATTATTTATGAAGTTAAATGTAGAAGAAGCGTTGGCATCGGCGCATGAAACACGTGCCTTGCAAATTGGGCGGAATATTTTAGCTCAGGTTTCGCATTTGTTCACAGAAACATTTGGAACAAAGAAAGCAATTGTAGTTTGTGATGCTACTACCTGGGAGGTAGCCGGGAAAGAAGTGTACAAACATTTGTCTGCAGGTATCATAGAAACTATAAATCCATTTATTTTCGATGAATCGAAACCTTATGCCGAGTTTAACAATGTTTTAAAACTTGAAGCAGCTTTAGAAAAAGACGAAGCCATTCCCGTGGTAGTTGGGTCGGGAACTTTGAATGATTTAACGAAGCTGGCTTCTGCACGAACAAATAAGCCGTATATGTGTGTCGCAACAGCCGCTTCAATGGATGGATATACTGCTTTTGGCGCATCCATAACCTATCAGGGAGCAAAACAGACTTTTTCCTGTCCTGCTCCGCAAGCTGTATTGGCCGATATTGAAATCATTAGGAAAGCTCCCGCTTCAATGACGGCTTCCGGCTATGCCGATTTATACGCAAAAGTTACTGCTGGTGCCGATTGGATTCTATCTGATGCTTTGGGCATAGAACATATCGATAAACATGCATGGTCCATTGTTCAGGATGGCTTAAAAGAAGCCCTTGCCGATCCGCTGGGAGCCAAAGAAGGTAAAGAAAATGCAATAAACCCGCTTATTGAAGGCCTGATTCTCGGAGGATTTGCCATGCAATGGTCAAAGTCCAGCCGCCCTGCTTCCGGTGCGGAGCATCAGTTTAGTCATTTATGGAATATGGAGCATCACACACACAAGGGAGAGGCTCCTTCACATGGTTTCCAGGTGGGGGTTGCCACACTGGCTGTTACCCGGCTTTACGAAAAAATGCTTCGCACTCCTCTGGAAAAATTAGACGTGCAGGCTTGTTGTGACCAATGGCCTGAGTGGTATCATTTGGAACAGAAGGCAAGAGAGATGTTCCGGAAAACCGATTTTCTGGATACCGCGATAAATCAATCTAAAGACAAATATATTTCTCGGAAAGAATTAGCCATTCAATTGCAAAAGCTAAAGGGAATATGGCCTCAACTGAAAGAACAGTTAAGGAATCAGATAGTACCCTCTGAAAAGGTACGGAAAGATTTAATAGCTGTTGGGGCACCTGTTGAACCCGAACAAATAGGTATTACAAACGATAGGATGAAAGCTTCCTTTTTTCGAGCCCAACATATTCGTTCCCGTTTTACAATACTTGATATTGCAGTGAGGACAGGATATTTGGAGCAGTGGCTAAATGAATTGTATCAGTAACTTATACCAATTAATATGATTCGCATTTTAAATTTTCTTAAGCCTGCCCCTGCTCAGGAACAAATAATCACCGAATCAACTGAACTAAAAGCTAATTATCGCTATTGGCGAACAAGGATCATGTATACTAGCATGATAGGCTACATTTTGTTCTATTTTGTGCGTAAAAATATTTCTATTGCAATGCCTGCAATGGAAGCTGATCTTGGGATTTCAAAAGCAAAACAGGGACTACAGTATTATCTGGATGGGGATTGGGAGTAATTGTAACCCGAAGTGGGTGGGGTTCAGGCTTTGCAATTTTAGTTGGTTGTGGGCTTGCAGCCACTTTGTTTTTTGCATTTACCTGGAACGCCGGACGTGTCGAGAAATTATCTGAAATGAAAAAGTAATGAAAATTACAGATATGAAAGCGAAGCGAATAATTAATTTCGATATTATAGAAAGATTAAAAAGAGTAAAAGTATTTGCCCTTGATATGGACGGGACTATTTATTTAGGAAACAAAATTTTTCCATTTACCAAATCATTTTTAGAGGGATTGACAAATGAAGGAAAGGAATATATTTTTCTAACCAATAACTCTTCCAAAAATTCAGGGGATTATTTCCGCAAGTTAGCACGTATGGGGCTGGAAATTGAAAGATCACAAATTTATACATCTGGCGATGCAACGATTGAATATTTGAAAAAAATAAAACCTCAGGCAAAAGTTTTTCTTTTGGGAACAAAAAAACTGAAAGAGGATTTTATTGATGCAGATTTTCAGTTGGTTGATGACCAACCGGATTTTGTTGTTTTGGGATTCGATTTAACCTTCACTTATAGAAAGTTTGAAAAGGCAGCTCATTTTATTCGACATGGAGTTCCGTTTATTGCAACCCACCCGGATTTAAACTGCCCCCTTGAAAATGGAGACATGATTCCCGATTGCGGTGCTTTGAGTGTAGCTTTTACTGCATCTACAGGTGTTACCCCAAAAGTTATTGGCAAACCACATAAAGAAATGCTGGATGGTTTATTGAATCGTACCCAAGTCAAAAAAAAAGAAATATGTATCATTGGTGATCGGCTAATAACTGATATTAAAATGGGTCAGGATTTCGGAATATTGAATATTTTGGTATTGACCGGAGAAGCCCAAAAGAAAGAT
>CAYXQX010000605.1:0-2767 GCA_964467485.1 uncultured Porphyromonadaceae bacterium
CGAATGGGGCAACCAGTGCTGATCATGGGTTCCACCTTATCGGAATTCTGGAAAACTATACGAGTTCGGGTAAAGATGTGTATTTGGTAAAAGACTCCAGCGCAAGCTCCAGAAATGTTGGGGAGGAAAGTGATAATTTCGGATACTATTTCTTTCAAGAAGACTATATAAAATTGAAAGTAACCAGCATTACAATTCATCGGGATGCCGTTAATGATTTATTCAAAAAATTATGAAAAAGATTATCTGGGTGGCTGCATTATGCTTGATTATTGCACCTTCAAATGCCCAACAGAACAAAGGCGATAACACCTTAATATCTATTGATTTCGAGAATAAAAATACATTGAAAAACCTATCCGGTTTCGTCGGAAGGGATTCCGTTGTTGAAGGAATTAAGGGTGAAGCAAGATATTTTTCCGGATCTGCTGAGGATTATAATCATATCCTGATCAATAAGAATGAATCCTTATCCTCACTGTGGAAAGAAAAAGACTTTTCTGTGGAGATTTGGGTCCAAACCACTTCAAAAAATGATGAATTTCAGGTAATCGCCAGCAACAAGGATTGGAATGCAGGTGATATCAAAGATTATACAGACAATCGCTATGCAGGATTAAGCAGGATAAGCGGCCTCAACAAAGGATGGGCAATTATTTGCCAGCCTGATGGCAGCTGGGCCTGGAATATAGGTAATGGGAAGCATGATGGAAAAGAAGACAGGGTTGAGAGTTTTAGAAAAGATTACAGGCCCACCGCACCACGACAAAAAATAAATGATGGTGAATGGCATCATTTATTTTTTACCATCTCTCGTGAAGCCAATGAGGCACGGATCTATTTTGATGGATTGAATGTTGCAATCTATTATATGGGGCCGGTGAAAGATTTGGACTCCGGGTTACCGGTAGGATTGGCAACTGATGCACTGGCAAACAAGCCTGAGTTATCTTTTGATGGTGCTCTGGATGAATTTAACATTTACGATTATGTATTAAGTTCGGAGGATGTAGCCAGGAGATACGAAAGTTTTGTTCCAGTTGCGAATATTCCTCGTGCACCAAATGGGCATATCGGGAAATTAAATCTTTTACAATGGAATATCTGGCATGGAGGACGCAGACGAGGAAAAGAAATAGGGCCTCAGCAAGTAATTGATTTTATCAAAGAAACCAATACGGATATTGTGACAATGCAGGAAACATATGGTTCGGGCCCACTGATTGCCGATGCTCTGGGATATTATTACTATTTGTCCAGTGCCAATATTTCAATTATGAGCAGATTCCCGATTGAGAAAACCTGGGTTGAGTACCATGAATTATGGACTGGCATTGCCACAATTCAGTTAAGTGAAAATCAAAGAATTAATCTGGCGAGTATATGGCTTCATTACCTTCCCGGCTGGAGCAGTGATAGTCGTGAACCGGATGCTACACCTGAAAAACTAATTGCAGGAGAAGCAAAAAATCGTCACAAGGAGATAAAAATAATACTGACAAAGTTGAAGCCACATATAGATATGGCCGATGATATTCCATTTATTTTCGGAGGTGATTTTAATAGCCCCTCACACCTTGATTGGGTAGAATCAAAAAAAGAATGGCATAACAATCTGGTTGTTGATTGGCCAGTAAGTATTGAAATGAAGAATGCCGGATTTAAAGATTCATTTAGGGAGATACATCCTGATCTGGATTACTCTTCAGCTTCTATCTCAGCCGAAAGACTCTCATGGCGAATTGACTATATCTATTACAAAGGAGCAAAATTGAAAGCTATAAAGTCTGATATGCAGTTCAAATATAAAGGGATATGGCCCAGTGATCATCCGGCGCTTATCACTACACTTTCTTTTGATGAATAATATTTTTAAAATACAATTTGCATAAAACCAATTTAATGAAAAAGAAAATATTTATTCTGCTTTGCATTTTTATTTCAGTCCAGGCAATCGCCTGGAATTCAAGAGGTCATATGTTAATTGCATCACTGGCTTACAATCAGCTTAATTCAGGTAATAAAGAAAAAGTAACAGAATTGCTGAAACACCATCCCGACTATAAAACGCTTTGGTCAAAGGAATACAGAAAGGTGAAAAGTAAAATAGAATTGGGTGAATTTCTGATGATGAAAGCTAGTGTTTGGCCTGATGAAATAGGAGATAGCGAAAATCCTAATTTCAAATATCACCATTCCAATTGGCATTATATTAACCATATTGTAAACTTTGAAGACGGTCATGATACACTGATTGTCGATGGTAATACTTTCCCAAATGCTGTTTGGGCTGCAGAATACTCAAAAAAGATGGTAGAGAATGAATCTCTTGATAAAACTACCAGAGCTGTTTATCTATCGTGGTTAATTCATATTATCGGAGACATGCATAATCCACAACATAGCTCATCTCTATATAGTTCTACATACCCTGAGGGAGACAAGGGGGGAAATAAGTTTTTTGTTAAAACTGATACTCTTGTCCGCAGCTTGCACGGATTATGGGACAGTGCACTCGGTTCAGGAGGTATAGAAGATCTAGAGGAATTCAATGGACAATTGGCAAGTATTAGCTCAAGGCATTCGCAGTCAACAGCGCAATTTGATGTTTCAACATTTCGTCCATTAAGTTGGAGCATTGAAAGCTTCCAGCACTCAATAAATGATGCTTACCTCAACGGTAACCTCAGAGAAGCAACAAGCATAGAAGAAGCTCACCCTCTTCCAGATAACTATATCAGGAAAATGGCCAATACATGTGAGGAGA
>CAYXQX010000606.1:0-2761 GCA_964467485.1 uncultured Porphyromonadaceae bacterium
CCTCTTTCTAATAACCGGGCTACGGTTTCTTCCTCGGTTAACTGCCCCGGGATCATTTCAAGCTTCTCCAGTTCATTTTGGTTTGAGGCCAGGAAAGCATCAAAGCTCTCACCTGAATTCAGGATATATCTCTCATTAAACTGATCTGTTCTTAATACCGACAAAAGCTGCTGAATGGCACCCGGATTCTCACTATCGAGCAATGATTTTAAAACCTCTGAAGATGACTCGCCCATATTATGGCTATCCTGGAGACTTAATTGCCAGAACATGTTGGTATTGAGTTGAGATATCATGAAAACATCGAAAAGATCCTTATCAAAACTTTCATTATCTGCAATATAGTAATTAGGGAAAGGAGATTCATACACTGATGATCCAAGCATAAAAGTTGAGTATATATCAGGATTAAACAAGCAATCCGGACTAACATTCTCATCCACCAATGCAACACTTAGATTAGCTGTTCCTACTTTTACATCAGGATAATTTATCCTGATTTTAACTTCCCCTTTTTCACTAAATGCCCCATCAGTAATAATCGTTTCTGTATCAATGAAGTTGGTGTTTTTATGGATAAAAGCAGAACGTTGAGCAAGTAAACCAAACTCATCATTGACAAAAATTAAGTTCACTATACCTCCAGGCAAATTTCGAGTAGGAATACTGATCTCTTTATCCCCTTTTACCACAAGATTGTCAGTCCATACTATCTGCCCTCCCACTTCTGCTATAGTCCGGATAATTAAAGAGTCAATATCATAATTGTATTCTGCATTTAGAATCAACTCATCATCATCTTGCTTAATGAGCTGCAGATGAACCCCCTCGTCCTGAATTTCAGGAAGAGCAAACTCCTCTCCTGAATCAAATGATTCAGCTAATCTTACAAAAACCGGATTCCCAATATCAGGAACCAGGGAAAAACTACCCAGGCCCGCTATGCTTGTACTAATCTCTCCAATCTCATTATCATTGTCATCGATAAGGTAAGCCTTAACTTCTATTGGCTCACCCAATATATTCCTGGCCGTAAAGGCAATTTTCGTTTCATATCCTTCAATTAAACGACCTCCCTCAGGGAAAAAACTAATTAATGCAGGCCAATTATTGGTAGGGATAAGGATGCTATTAGAATGGGGAAAACCTTTAAAATCGGCAGATATTTGAGCGGAAATTATTGACAATCCCTTCTCGTCAGGTATCTGAAAATGAACAATTGCTTCTCCCTTTCGATTAGTTTTCGCCTCACCAAAACGAAAAACATTGCCATTCCGGCTAAAAGAATAATCGAATGAGTAATTTTTTGCCGGTTTACCTCCCTGGGTGAGCATCTTTATATGAATCTCGCTAATATTACCCGGGGAAAAAACTTCATCAGGGATACTTAAAGAGATGCGCAAGGATGGAATTCTAAAATCCTTAACCATTATTTTTCGCTTCGACAATCGGGGAAAGGCAGCTGCCAGGGATTTATCAGTATAAGATTTCAATGTATATTCCCCTGGATTTAGCTCCGGATCAAGGAATATCTTACCATCTGCCATACTATTCAAAATCGGATAGCTGAGATGCTGAATTTCCTCTCCAAGATAATTGAGCAAAAGAATGTTTAGCTCATCGCTGCCCTCCTTTTCTTCCCCTGATGATTTCAGATAGGCTTTAAAATTTATTTCTGTCCCCGGTGAATAGACATCTCTGTCGGTATGAATAAATATTAACTCCTCGGGATGTTCGCCCAAGAACTTCTTATAGTCCTTATAAAAAGTAGAATTATTCTCTTGCCCGTAAAGCAAAACCCCTGTACCACTTTTTATTAGCAACATGATTAAGATTAGTAGCAGCTTGGCCCAAATTTTGTTGTGTGTCATATAACAGATCTTGAAAAGATTAACCTAATTTTCAATATTTTAAGTGTGACTGGGAGACCCTTTGTAATTACAAATTTCAGACCAAAACGCCAACAACAATAAATATACTAATTTTAACCTAATCTTAATACGGCTTGCAAAGCACATGAGAACTCATCTACTCTTTTTATTTCTCCTGATATTGCCACACACCTTTGCTCAAACCATTGAAGGACTGGTACTTGACAAAGAAACTCAAGAACCACTCATTAATGCGAACGTCTATTTTAATGGGACCTATAAAGGAACCATGACGGACACACTAGGTCGTTTTAGTCTGGATGCTACCAACCATCCTAATCAAACTCTTGTGATCAGCTCCCTGGGATATTTTTCAGAATCCCTTTTTGAATACTCTTTAGGTGAGATAAATACAATTTTGCTGGCACCTAAAACTCTGGAAATTGAAGAGATCCAGGTAATATATGACAAAACCAAAGTAGAGAAACTCAGAAAATTAGGAGTAAAACGATTTAAAAAAGAGTTCCTAGGCAACACCTATAACGCGAGAAAATGTGAAATTCAAAACATTGAAGATGTCTATTTCAGATTTAGCGAGGATAAAAAATCATTTGAAGCCTTTGCCAACAAGCCAATTAATATTTATAATGGTTCGCTTGGCTACTATATAACTTATCATTTAGATTATTTTCTAAAAAATCAAGAAGAGGTATTCTATAAAGGGACTCACTTTTTTGTTGAAGACACTTCAAAAAGGAAGCGACAAACTAAGAAGATGATTCAACACAGGAAGTCTACCTATGATGGATCAAGAATGCACTTTTTCAGATCCTTGTACAATGAATCATCTGAAGATGAAGGCTTTGTAATCAGAGACTCAATTAACAACA
>CAYXQX010000607.1:0-2757 GCA_964467485.1 uncultured Porphyromonadaceae bacterium
AATGCACAACAGAGGAAAGTGGTGGTTTATTTTGATAATTAGATAGTTTAAGTAATAATCATTAAATGTAGAATATAGTAATTATACTTTGTATGAAGAAAGTACTCATGATTTGTTTCACTGTTCTGTTAACTGTTTCGTGCTATTCGCAGGATGATAGTTGGCAGTGGTATTATTATTTTAAAGCCGGGGTAAGGCATAATTTATCAGTCTATCAAAATGTGGATAGTAAAACCGAAAAGATTGTTAAATTTCCCGGGGGTATAGAAAGGATGGTTGCCGTTTCGGCAAAGGATGTGGAAATAAACCCCAAAAGTAATATGAGTTTGAAGGCTTATGCACCATCCTTCCCCGTGGGATTTTATGTAACATCACCCGTATTTCTCACAACGGGTATCGAATACCAACCTGTTGTTTTTAGAAATGTGTATAGAGCAAAAGCCATTGATGAGAACGGCTATTATTATTTTTTGGACGAGATGAATACAATGCAGTCGCTTTCGTTTCCATTATTCATCGATACAAGGCCCTTATATCAAAAGCTTGTTGTTTACGCGGGTGTTAGGTTGCATGTAAACATTCAAAACTGGCAATTGCAAAAAGTAAGTTGGGGTGATCATTCAAAACTTCGAAAGGTAAATTTTGACAGCGATGAGTTTTTAACTACAAGTGTATCGTATGCCATTGGATTTTGTTACTCATTTCTATCCTTAGAGTTTACAATGCTTCCAAGCACTTTCTTCAACATAGAATATAAGGATGATTTTGGCAACCAGCCTTATAGTTATCTTGCAAATGAATCGATTAAATCGTTAACACTGTCGTTTATGATAGGGAAATTACGAAAGAGATAAACAATTAATTTATAAATACTATTGTAATATTTAAAACTTTAAATTATGAAAAAAGTACTTGCATTATTTATCACTGTAGCGATTTTATCATTCTTTGGTTGCGATGAAAAGGAAGATGTAACAAGCGATGCAGCATTTGACCAATCCGAAACCGAAGGTAACATCGTGATTAGTAACTTTTCAAACAACGCCTTAGCTTTATATTATAACGGCGAATGTTTGAAAAAACTCCCAAATAGCTCAACCGATTTCATTGTGTGGCTACCCAATCCATCAGATATGACATTGGATTTGCAATTGTATAAATATGATGATGTTGCCCCTGATTTCCTTCCAAATCCTGATATATCAATGGTCTATAAAAGATGGAATATTAACGTGTCGGACGCAAAGGACATCGAAAAACGCGTTACCTGGCATATTACTACAAATGCTGTTGAGAAGAACTCAGGTAGCCTGATATTTAACTATGTAGGTGGTACCGACAACCAGGTAGATGTTTATCTGAATAGTCAGAATGGCGCAAAAATAATCACACTAAAGCCCGGGGATCAATACGATAATATTGTGGGTATTGAATATGGTGCTTATACAATGCATTTTAAATATTGGTATTCCGATCCCAATACTCCCGGATCGAGCGATTTGATTGGTTGGATTGAAAGTGAGGTTGTTTCAGGTTTTGAAACAGATATATGGGCAGTTATTAATGATGCCCGTCAGTCGCACGATTTATGGATTCCACATTGGGAAAATGCTAACGTAGTCCCTGATACCAGGGGAACTATTCAAATTACAAATCAGTATTTTGAACCCTTGAGGTTTTATGCAAATGGGCAACTCATTGAGAATATTATGTACCTTGATGGTGATACCCAAGCCTCCTCTATACTTCCAAGTGGCACTTCAGTTGACTTTGTTGTTGACGGAGAAGTTGATGGGGAAAAAGAGTACTATCTTGTGGCAAAGCCATTGAATTCCGGGAACACTATTGCTGAGGCTACCTTATATTTATCTGTTAGCGAGTTGGCCAAATGGAAAATATATTTGGATGGTGATGGAAATGTAGTTTCGGAAGTTACAGATGATGAATAGTTTCTGATTATGTTGTTAACCTAATTTTATAATGATGAATTGTAAATTTTTAAGAGACCTGACTATTGTTTGTTGTCTTTTTAGTATGGTTTTTATTACTTCGTGCGAATACTATGAAGAAGATGTTAGCCATGGTAGTTATACTTCCTTCGATATTTATAATGAGTTAAAAAAGAACCCTGACGAATCAGGGAATCTTGAGATTGTAAATAATACAAATTTTAGGTATTTATTATATGTAAATGACAGTCTGAACAGATTGATTCCTGCACCGGTAGCATCTTTTTTCGTGTATATTCCAACATCCGGCGGGGAAACATTTAATCTGAAACTTTATAAGCGAACTGATTTGACGGATGGTGAATTAAGAAGTCCGATGCCTTCCAAGCTCGTTTACCAATGGGATGTAGTTCTTCCAAAAGAAACATGGGACTATTACAGGATAAGCTGGGTAGTTGATGAATATCAGCAAAATGAAACTGCCTTAATTGAGTTTACCTATGCTGGCGAAGATGGATTGGGTGGCTTAAATGAATACTCCGTTGATGTTTTCCTGAATAACAAGAATGGTGAAAAGCTTTTGTCGCTTTCTCCAACATATACAGGTTCAATTGGTCTTTCATTCGGTTACCAGGTGTTATATTTTAGATATTGGCTATCTAATCCTAATAGTCCCAATGGGCAGGATGTAAAAGGATGGGTAGAAAAGAAACCCAATGGAACAGCCTATAGTCTTGTGCTAAATTCGTTTAATGATTTATTAGAATTTCAAATCCCTGCGTATTTTGAAGTTTATCCCCAGGTTAAT
>CAYXQX010000608.1:0-2756 GCA_964467485.1 uncultured Porphyromonadaceae bacterium
TTATAAAGTCTTCGTTACAGCAAATGAATCTGGATGTCAATCTTTCGCAGAAATAACTGTTGGTGAATTAAAACAACCAGAGACAATTATCACCGCACCAAAGACCATCGTATACCCTGGAGAGCCTTTAGAATTATCAGCAAATGGAGCTATGAGATACGAGTGGATTTATCCGCTTGGTTTAACAACAAAAAATATAGCAGTGTCTCCCCTGGAAGAAAAAACTTATGTTATTGCTGGAATTAATTTTGATTCAGAAGGAAATATTTGCAGCGATACAACCTCCTTAACCGTGTCGATGAAACCTAATGGCCCAGACTGGACAGTAACCCCTGATGAATATCCTTCAAGGACCATCGTATCAGCAAACGTAACTATCAATAAAGATCCAGTAACGGTTGAATATGGGAAGATTGGTGCCTTTAGAGGGGAAGAGTGCTGTGGTCTGAAGGTTGCTGCTGATTTAGGGTCAAATGGCGAGTACCTGTTTCAAATCCCTGTATACCGGCATGAGACTTTCGGGCAAGAGATAAAATTCAAATATTGGGATCCTTTAAAGGATTCTGTCTATGATGTTTTTGAAAGATTGACCCTGGGATTAGTGGATAGCATTGGCTATGAATCCGATCCAGTAAAATTGAATTGTTTTGACCAAATACCTGCATCACGGCTATTTGCTCCAGGGTGGAATTGGTTTAGCTTGAATATTCGCACCAATGAAATGAATATCGAAAATGTCTTGAATAGCCTGAATTTAAGAGAGGGTGATCTGATTAAAAGTCAATTTAAATCAGCAACCTATTATGAAGATTTTGGCTGGTTTGGTGACTTAAAAGAACTGTCTTCAGATAACACATACAAGATTCATCTTGGAGCACCAGGTTATTTGAACTACCAAGGATACCCTGCCATTATGGTGTCTAACCGAATACCTTTAAAAATTGGATGGAACTGGATCGGATACCTTCCAGGAACATCTCTTGATATAGATTTTGCTTTGGAATCAATTATCCCGGAAGAAGGAGATTACATGGAAAGCGCAGAGAGGTCAGCTACTTTTTATAACAACTTTGGTTGGTATGGGGATTTAATTACCCTTGAACCTTTTAAAGGATATATGCTGAATGCCAAGCATGAGGGAAACTTGATATTTCCCAATAACAATGCTTCGCCCATAGTTCAAAACCCATTAACAGCAATCAGTTCAAAAACATCAAATCCATACTTTAATCCATATCAACACAAGTTCACCGGGAATATTACCTTATCGGTCACAAAAAATGGAGAAAATTTTGGGAAACAAGGGGATGACTTAGTGGCTCTAGTTGATGGGGAGCCTCGGGGATTTGCACAAGGATTATTATTTCCACCAACCGGTAAGGTGGTCTTTTCCCTTATTGTCTATAGCAATGAGGAAAGTGGAGAGGAACTTAGCTTTAAATATTATGATAAGGAAGAGGAGGTATGGTTATCATACAATGAGACTGTTGGTTTTAATAGCGATATGATTCTTGGGGATGCCTTTGAACCAGTAACGTTAAGCAGCTATAGTACTTCAAATATATTACTAGGAAAGGACAAACCATCGCTAAAAATATTCCCAAGTCCCACTGCATACATCCTCAGAATATCTGGATTAGAGCAACCTGCAAACATTAAATTGTATTCAATTATAGGCCAGTATATAAAATCTTTTTCACAAGTAGAAAATCACATTGATGTTTCAGATATAACACCTGGCATTTATTTTATAAGTATAACTACAGGCAAAATTGCGGTAGTCAGGAAAATAGTGATTGATAGGTAAGTATATAAAGCTGTAAATAGAATAATGGGCCATACAACACATAACTTTGCAACAAATGTGGCTACTCAGTTGAATCCTCAGGAGGACATGGCTAAAAACAAAACTTTAGGCGATTGGTGGGAATAACCTCAAATAGAAAAGTCTACAAAATAAAGAGATTTTAATGCTATAAGCAACAATAATAAATGAAAAATGACTTTCAAACAGAACTAACAATACGATTAGCAAAAAGCTGGAATAATCTTGATCTCAAGTTTGTTAAGAATAATTTTGCTGATGATATTGTTTACGAATCACAACTTGTTTTTTCATCTATATGCGGGAAACAAGCCGTAAAATCATACTTTGAAGGTAAGTTCAATTCAATTAAGAATGAACTTAATAAGGGCTTAATGTCAATTAAAGCTGAAATAGCGACTCATCCTTCTGCTACACATCCATTTATCGTACTTACGCAAATTACGCATGGAGAGGAAAGACGGCTTTCAATTTTACTTACTGTTGAGAACAGCGAGATTAAACGTATTGATGCGTGCATTATTCCTGCACCTGAAACAGCAAGATTAACTGGGGAAATTCCAAAATAAAATCTATGACAAAAAAAATAAAGTCCCTTGAAGAGTTAATTTCTTACTGCGAGGACAATGACAGAGTTTGCCCACAACCGCAATTTTGGAATGAGATGTGGGAAAAACTTAAAGAAAAAAAACGAATCGGTTCAGGTTGGCAACCACCGCTTCCTTTTATTCTTGCAGCTTGGTGGGAAGCTACTGCAATTTCAAAACAAATTAGATTTGTTGAGCATCTTAATTGGGCAAACAATCATAGCCAACTGAGAGAGATTATAGATTTCTTAACTTCCTTAACGGAAGAACAATGGTATCACTTGAATGATTAAAAAAGCTACAGCCAACTTCTTGAAATAGTTTTAATATTTATGACTTCATCT
>CAYXQX010000609.1:0-2752 GCA_964467485.1 uncultured Porphyromonadaceae bacterium
CAGGGTATTAAACAGAAAGTGTGGATGGATCTGCATCTTCAGATAGTTCAGCTCCTGTTCTTTAATCTGCAACTGCGTTGCCAGAATTTTATTTTCCAGTTCTTTATTTTTTGAATCTGTTCTAAAATTGCGGTTTAAGACACTAACAAAGCTTACCAGCCCGACAATCAGATAAACCAAAATCAGGATAAACAGGAAGTTCTTGCTCATCGGAGGCATGATGGCTATGTTAAAATCGAGCAGGAAGATAAGGCAGCCATAGATAATCAGTACGATGATGTATGAGGAAAATACCAGAGTGTAGAAGCTGTAGGTGAAGAACTTGAAGTATTGCCGTGTAAAAAGAAATTTTGGAATTAATATGAATACTACAAAATATGACAGTACCATAGTAAGTGGCAGGAGAAAGCTTGAAAACCATGTCACATATGCTGTGTCGTCGGAATTATAGCTAAAAAAATATACGAAGAAGAACCAAACTGCCGTCCAGAATAGTAGGTGTAACAGTATAGTCCTAATACGTTTCATTTTTAAGCTCTTCATCACGGCAATATTACAAAAACTCTCAAATTCCTGTTAAATTTATCGACTGATAACGAAATTAAAGTCTGTTTTAACCCAAAAGTGGTGAAAAATGCAGTTAGTCTTGCTAAATCGGGTTAAATATGATGTTATATCTTTGTTCATCGCAAATAATATTAATCAAATAGATATTCGCCTATTTTCACATCAGTATTCATTAAAAACGATTTATTATGAACTCATTAATTGACAAGTTGAACGAAGGCGGCCCCATTTTTACCTATCCTATTTTAATTCTTCTATTGGTGATCCTGGCTCTGATTGTGAAGGGCTTCATGAGTAAAAATGAGAATAGTAAAACCATCTCTTTAATTGCTTCAATAGCATGGTTTGCTGTTGCCTGGGGCTTTCTAGGAAGAACCTTCGGATTGATTGTAGCCTTTGATAACATAGCAGCTGCCGGAGAGCTTACTCCTCATCTTATGGCAGAAGGATTGAAAATGGCAATTCTTGATCCACTAATGGGCATCGTTACTTTTCTTATTGCACGTGCAGGAATTATTGTGCTTACTCTGATGAATAAGGAATAAACGAGGCATCACTATTTCATTTTCGCCCGATATTCCTTCATTTGTTTGGTTGGCTCTATGATTGAATAGCCTTGCCAGATCGTATCAGAATAGCTTGTGATATAATCTGGCTTTACTCCTTTGTCGACTATCCCGGAGTAGGTCTTTTTATCAATTTTCTCTCTGTACACTACTAAAGTTTCTCTTGCAGAATCCTCACTGCCGTTGAAATTAGCACCCAATTCTATCTCATTCAGTTTCTTCCTGATGATGGGCCTTTTTTTCTTTTTTACCAGAGAAAAAGTTCTTTTGATGCTATATTCTTGTGCACTGCTGTTCATCGAATATTTGAGAAAGTAGCCATGCTCATCTCTGGAATAAATTAGCAAGCCCGAATCATCCAATTCTCTATATGATATTCCAAGCAATTTAATGCCACCCTTTCTTTTGCGGTTCTTTATTGAGTATTCTATTCTAAGAATGGCATATGTGTCATCAGAAATATAAATCATTCCCTGGTAGTCTCCCCTGATTCTGCCCCGGAAGCTTATGGCATAGGCAAATTCATCGGCAATTGGCACAATACCCTCAATCTCATACTTGTACCGATCGGGCTTTTGGATAAAATCCCAACTCCAGTTTTCGTATTCCCTGGTAGTCAGTTTGTATAAACCCTTAGGATTTATCAATGATAGAGAGCCTATTAACCTATCGCTTACTATACTTGTGTCAGTAGGTTCATTTGAGTGGGCATCAGTTACTTTCACAGAGAAAATGCCGGTTTTCAGCTTCCAGAAAGTCTTGTCACCTTTCTGTTTGTTTATAGTATTCATCATGATATTTTCAATCTGCTCAAGCTCACCTCCGTCGTCTTCTTCCAGTATAACTCGCTTTATAGCTTTGATCTTATCTGTGTTTTTTGCCGTGTCCTTGGGGGCTGAATAAAGGGTATATAAATTATCCTGATATGATCGACTGTAGTGAGGTATACTATCAATCACTGTTTTAATAAAGCTGGTATCGATATTTTGAATATCACTTTTAATCAAGGAAAGATCAAAATGGTTTATGTATGTGGCATTGTTCTGGCGTTTGAAAACCTCCATCTTTTGAAATATATCAGGATAATTTGTTCCTCTACGATACAATGCATTATTGATAAGCTCCTCAACTGTAACGGGATTTGCAAGAATTGTTATCTCTTTGAGATCTACTTGCTTTTTCTTCATTTTGATTATCACACCATCCTCCAGCACCTTTATCTCAGAATAGAATGTTTCATAGCCTATATAATGAAAAGCTATACTGTCCTTTTCATTTGTTTTATCCAGGTTAATGGTAAACTCCCCATTCTGATTACTGACAGTCCCATAGGTGCTGCCTACGATGGCAATATTGACATAAGACATTGTTTCCCCGTTTGACGCGTCAATAACAAAGCCATTTACCTGTCTGTCTTGCGCATGCAGGGGTAAGACCCGACCTAGCAGGGTGATAAAAAGCAACACTGTAGTATAGTGACGAATGATTTTCATTAAAAAATCATAAAGGTAGAGGATAATTTCATGAATCGTGAATCTTGTATCCTGTATCCTGTATCCTGTATCTTGTCGTAGCGAAGCGAAGATCCCGACTTGTCGGGGAATCTTGATTCCTGGTTT
>CAYXQX010000610.1:0-2077 GCA_964467485.1 uncultured Porphyromonadaceae bacterium
GATTTTGCCATTCCTCCCAGGATACCGGCCAAAGGTTAAACGTCCATTTCCTACCTGTTAGTGATTCATTTACCTTGTTATATAAATCAAAGGATGAAGAGCCACTCAGTATTAACTGTACATCCCTAAATCGGTCGATAATAATTTTAGATGTCAATCCTATTTCAGGGATCCTTTGTGCTTCATCAATAAAGACAAGCTTATTATCCCCGATTATCTGCTTTATTTGTTGTGTATTTGGTCTATTTAGTAATTGTTGAATGCTTATATCATCTCCATCTAAAGTCAAAAGCTTATCCATGCATTTTTGCAATATATGCTCCAGCATAGTAGTCTTACCTACTTGTCTTGCTCCGCTGACAATAATGGCTTTCCCTTTAAAGAATACTTTTTCAATTTTAGCTGACTGTACCCTGGTAATCATACCCTTACATTTTAAACAAAGGTAAGCAAATAATATTCTATTCCTGTATTATTATAGTTTTTACGGTTTTCATTCCCGATATATTATGTTTACTAAAGACTCTATCGTGTAATTATTATGTTTTTCCATGTCGTTTCCTGCAGTCAAAAAAAGCATTGTATTTAATTTAACCTTGCAAAAACAACTTTGGCAAAAATGACTTTCCCCGAGTACTCCTACTGTAACCTTGAACATCCGGAAACAAGGACAATTGCTATGGAAGATCCAAAAAGCTTCTTCATGCAATATCCAACTCCTGTAATCATTGATGAAATTCAAAGAGTCCCCCAGCTTTTATCCTATATTCAGGTTATGGTGGATAAGCAACAAGCCAATGGAATGGTTATCCTCACCGGAAGCCAACAACTAAAATTGGATGCTGCGGAAACACAGTCTTTGGCCGGTCGTACAGCACTGATTACCCTTTTGCCATTCTCCATAGATGAAGTAAAATTATTTAATCAGGACGAACTAAAGCGTGATCAATTAATATACCAGGGGTTTCTACCCAGAATCTACGATCAGGCTCAAGAACCTTTGGATGCCTACCGAAATTACCTGCATACCTATGTAGAACGCGACGTCAGACAACTGATTAATCTAAAAGATCTCTTTCTATTCGAGAAATTTTTAAAATTGCTGGCTGGTAGAATCGGACAGATCCTCAACATTAGTTCACTGGCCAATGATACTGGTGTATCTGCAAAGACTATTTCTCATTGGCTTTCCGTTTTGGAAGCTTCACATATTATATTCAGGCTTCAGCCCTATTATGAGAATTTCGGAAAAAGAATGATAAAATCGCCTAAAGTATTTTTTATCGAAACGGGTCTGGCATGCTATCTTCTTGGAATAGAAAACGAGCAACAGGTTAGCCGGGATCCGCTGTTGGGAGGATTATTCGAAAACCTGGTGATCATGGAAGCGGTAAAAGCTCGTGCAAATAAAGGATTAGATCCGAATCTCTATTTCTATCGCGACAGTCATCACAACGAAGTAGATCTAATTTATAAAAAAGGGAATTCCCTGATTCCCACTGAAATTAAAGCTTCCCAGACTTACCACGAAAATTTTTCCAATTCGATTATTCGTTTTAGGTCCTTGTCCAAAGTCGCCGGATCTGGCTATTTGGTGTATGGCGGAAACCGCACATTTACAAACGAACAAAAGGTGAAGGTCACTGGATTTGAAAAAACAAAAAGCATCTTCACCTAGTGTCATGTCAAGATGATATTGTCGGATAAAGTCTTTTTAGTTTTATCCGGGCATCATCGGTTCTAAATTGCCAATTTATCTTGGCTTTTTTATTGTTCCTGTCTTTTTCCCAAGCTCTCGTTTCTTTCCTGATGGTGACAGTATTATCGATTCTTCTATTTAAACACTGACCCATCAGTACATTCAATTCTATTTCAGCCATATTTAGCCAACTGCCATGCTTCGGGGTATATATGAACTCAAACCGGTCCCAAATCCGCTTAGCCTCCTCTGGAGGAAAAGTTTCGTACAATGCTGAGGGTGTATGGGTATTGAGGTTATCCATTATCAATCGGATTTTTTCTGCCTTGGGATATAGTTGATCTGCTATGTATCGGACAAAATATGCCCAGTCTTTCT
>CAYXQX010000610.1:2087-2752 GCA_964467485.1 uncultured Porphyromonadaceae bacterium
ATGTAGCGTTTTCCTTTCAAAGGTTCATTGGCTATGAAGATATTTACCACACCTTGTCTTGAATATTCGTAGTCCTGCTTTTCATCCTGACCTGGTTTCCTGACAATAGGAATACGTGTCTGCTTAATCAATTGCTTCGGCGATTCATCCATACAAACAACAGGATATCTTTTATCGTAAGGGGTCTTATATACATCCAGTACAGATTCCATATGTGCAACAAAGTCACTATTTCCAAGAGGAGGGATTACCCAGCCTTTAACCCTCCAGGGTTTGATTTCGTTTTTTTTAACACCTGACGAACAGTTTCATGTGAAATGCTATCGGTGTATTTCAATTCTACCATCTTGTCTGCCAGTAACCGTAACGACCATCGAGCAAATCCCTCCGGGGCTTCACTACAGCTCAATGCGACCAAATGGGCTTCAAAGTCGCCGTCAGTTTTAATTGGGCCTTTCTTTGGATATGGTCTACGGTCCATGCATGCGTCAAAGCCTTCTTCAACAAAACGTTGTTTCACCCGCTCAACGGTCTTTGAATTTATTTGCAATACCTGGGCAATTTGCTCGTTGGACAATTTCTGGCCGTACTTACCTTCATCTGTATTAATCAAGATGCAGGCATTTCTATATTGCTGGGAACTGTGCTTCCCTCTGCCCAATACA
>CAYXQX010000611.1:0-2746 GCA_964467485.1 uncultured Porphyromonadaceae bacterium
CACACCAATTTCCGAACTGACCAACGCAGTTCATGCCTATAGAAATAAAAAAGTGAATCTCTGGAATTTTAACTGCATTTAATGCACTTAATTCAGGGGGGAAATTAGCTGTAAATCTCTATACATGAAAGGCTTACATTGAAGGTATATAACTGAAGTCGTGGTCTTTGGCACATTACAAGACGCAACTTACCCAGTCTGTCGCTATCATTAAACATAACGGTCATATACTTCTGTTTTGTTCATTGATAGACCAATACCCCCTCGAAAAGAATGATCAGACATTATAAAGGATTGTAAAACAGATGATGGATATAGCTATCATTTTGCAAGAGTGTGGGTGATTGGTAATTCATCAATCAACATGATCTTTGGTAGAAAAAAGTGAGATTAGCGAACGTCATGGTCTTTGACCAGAAAATCAACAACCATAGAATGCCTGACATTACTTAAGTTTATAGGGAAATCATTTTTACCAGCTTTAGCATTTGGTCAGCTTGGTCATATCCGGCTTTCTTGACAGTAGTAAAGACATCTTCAAGGATTTTCAGACGATCCACCATGGGGATCTTAGTATATTCGTCCATTATTTCTTTTATTCGCATTCTTTCTTTTTTGACAGTTCTTTCCACTCCGAATAATGCCTTCAGCATCCAGTTGGCTTTAATGGGTGGGTAAGTTTCCAACGCATCTTTGAGTTCTGCATATTTAATTTGATACAGAAAAGGATCGCCAATTATATGACTAATCTTATACCAGACAATTGAATAATATTCTTGATCATAGAGATAACTTTTTTCATCCCTTTTGTGGTAAAAAAGCATCAAAGCTTGATAGAATTTCAGAGGTATCTCATGGGCTGCATTTGCATGGATAATTTCCTTTATGCCAAGGATGTCTGCTGCTTCAAAACGATTAGCTTCTATGAGGTCATATGCCCTCTCCCACACTATATTATCAAACAAGCCTTTATTAATCATTTCACGGACAACATCATTTGTTTTCTTTGAAACAATACGAACGATTTCTGTATAGTTCTGTATGCCCAGTTTATTTTTAACTGCCAAGCCCAGTGTTTCATTGTTTTCCACTAGTTTTCTTGCTCGTTCACAGAGTGCTTCATCAACAATGGAATCATTTTCAATTAAATCCCTTGCCTTTTCCTCAATGAGTTCCTTGAAGTGTCCGTCCTCAAATAAACTCACTGCTTTTTGATAAACATCATTCCTGTATTTCTGTTGTTCTATATCCTCCGCTGCATGACAAGAGGACTTTTTCCATTCGTTAAGCTGCCTTATTGCTTCATCTTTTCCATAGGAGCCATAGCCGAAAGTAAAATAATGACGCGGATTAGTGCCTGTAGCATAATACATTTTGTTAGAATTATTGTAGCTTAAACCAACGACTTCTTTGCCTTTGTCATCAAGGACATATTTGGGCGGTCTGCCTCTTGGTTTTGATTTTTTTGAACTGCTCATAATAATGACTTCTCCGATGTAACATTCGGTTACATTTCGATATTTATTATATTATAACGCTCAATATCACTCCAGAAGAAAAATAATATAAAATTGATATATATTTATAAATCTTGAAGGAGAAGGAATTCCTTTCAGGCAGTAACCACAGAAGTCTTCATCGAAATAAGTGGCTTCTTGCACCTATAAGACATGCAGGGAGGGTCATTTTACTCATATTAAATGATAATAAGTCTGGATACCTCAATAGCTGAGGGGCTTACAGAGCCGTAAAGTAGCCCTGTATTGAACTTGAATTCAGCTTGCTATAGAACGAGTTTGATTGTTTGGTTTCCCCTCCCCAAAATACTTTTCAATAGTAAATCATCTTGATCAAATTTCGAGTAGCAGAGATAAAATTCATCAAATGTAACGCCCCGTTACATTTCTCCCCACTCTCCCCACTCCCCCCATATCGATAATATCGACATTCACAAACTACCAACAATTTCGGGATAAATAAAAAAACTAATAACATTTCATTTTCAAAACTGCCTTGTATGAAAAAACCATTTCAAAGAAGTATCATTTTATGGGTTCCCATGGTCAATTTGTCAAATAGCTAGGGGTAGCCCTACCTGAGAGAAAAGAATTCTTAGTCATTCTTGATATGGACAATGCTCCTATCTTCTTGCTGGGACAACGGAGATTGGCTGTAAGACAAAGAAAAGGAGATAGATGGGAGTTTTCGGCAGGGTAAGTAGGTTGAACTCCCCTGCTCAACCCAGGAGCCTCTGGGAGCATAGGGATAGTTGGTTACTCCATCATGGCAACCAACATCCTCTAGGGTTTGGTTATCATTGGTCTGTTGTCCCATTATCAAAAATTAGTTTTAAAGTTGGGAGCATTGTAGCAGAGATAGTTTAATAGGTCGATTGAAATCTCAAGAACGTCATAACTTCTTGATTTCTAAAGGATTATTTGTTATTGTGTTAGCATAATTCAGGGAAGTTATATATATTTGTACCTTACGAGATCAGACCCCTTTTTTATCGCAACAAAAACGGGTAAATTTGAGAACGTACCGTAGCCCTTAAATTTACCCGTTTTGAATTTTTAATTTCAAATTTGCTCTATGCTGCTTTTCTTCTTCTGATGAATAAACCGCCAATACCTAGCAAACACATTGTTAGAGGCTCTGGGACAACAACGTTGACCTTAGACAAACCTGCAAAACCATCTCCAGTATCTGTCGCTGTGAATGTAAGTCCTTCTATACGGAATGTCCC
>CAYXQX010000612.1:0-2744 GCA_964467485.1 uncultured Porphyromonadaceae bacterium
TAAATAAATATTATTGACTTAGGCATTAATTTCAAATACCCTTAATTCAATCTGGATTAAATTGGGTTTAATAAGTTACACTCTCTTGTAGTTTGAGTTTGATTTTGCTATTCAAAATTGAGTTTCTTAAACTTGGGAAAATACTGGGCTCTCTTGAAGTCGGGTTGTGGGTTTGACTCCCACTCGAAGTACTTTGTTCTGTGTGGGGAAATTTTAATAACCCGAATCGGTATCAAAGAAAAATTTGTAGAATAAAGAAAGACTGTAACGATTTTCACTCACTCAGGTAAACAAGGTGGCCAATGAAAAGAAATCGATATCTGCTTTTCTTTACAGTTCTAATCTCTTGTGTCTTTGCCGGATGCGTTCCCTCAGTTGGAGAAATCATTCCCGGGAACCCAATTATTGTTGAAGAATCAATCCCCGAAAACACGCCTGCGCCTATCCCCAGTCAAACGCCAGAGGAGGTCTTGCCAACACCTACCCTGCAGCAGACTGAAGTTGTCAACTTTGAAGAACTCGGAGGAAAGATACCCGTGATATATTCTCATGGCGGCGGTCCCTGTGATATTGGGGGGATGGTTTTTTTTACTAAACATCCAAACGTTGATCTGATTGGATATGTGCTTACTCGGGGTGAGTACTATCCAGAAATCGCAGTGAAGAAATGGCCGGTATTCTTATTTGATGTCCTGGATTATAAAAGCACTTCCATCGCGCTAGGGTCTAATGAACGCATGGACCCAAATTCACATGATTTCCCTGAAAGCTGGAGACCCCTTTCTGGTGATTTTTGGGGATTGGCTTTGCCGGATCAGGTGACTAATTTTGAGGTAGGTGTCGGATCTGATTTGATTGTTGATCTAGTGAATAATTCGCCAGAAAAAGTGACCATTATTGCGATGGCTTCCATGATAGATGTCGCTCTTGCCCTTCAACAGGATCCCGGCATAATCGACAATATTTCCCATGTCGTCATTATGGGAGGAGCCTTCACTGTACCTGGGAATTTGTCTGATGCCCCATATCCAATCAGTAATGAGGCTGCTGAGTGGAATATGTGGATCGATGCCCGGGCTGCTCAGTACATTTTTAATTCAGGGGTATCTGTATCCATTATTCCTCTAGATGCCATCCAGTATTACGTCCAACAAGCAGATCTAACTGAAATTAATGCAATTGATGATCCCGGTGTGAAGTACGTGGCCCAGATGTGGAATAAACAGTGGGGCTGGAGAGGAGGAGGATTTTTTATCTGGGACACGATCACAGTTACGGCGGTAACCAATCCTGAAAATTTTCATTGGGAATACGATGGGATCGATGTGATCACGGAAACAGGTGATTTTCAGGGACAGACCATTGCGCTTAATAACGGTGCCCAGCATATTCGTTATGCGACAGGAGCAGATTACGATGCTGTCCTTGATCGACTCTTTGAAACCTTCCGGGGAGAAACCGTTCTTGAACCTCCAGCTGACACTGATTCTTCAGACTTAAGCAGCGGGGATCCTACTGCTGAACCAGACATTATCATCTCCGAACTGGCAGGAATCTGGGAAGGTTTTACGGGAGATTTTAACGTCACATTTTTCTTGGAAACAGATTGCAGCCTAAATGAAAAATGCGGCACGTTTGAAATTCTAGAATTTTCTCTTACTGGCGATGTCACCTTTGTTGATAGTAACGAAAATATCTTTGAATTTGAAATCACTAATCTGTCATCTGGAGAGCCAAGCGCAGATTATGAATATCTGGAGCTTCTAGATGATGGCACATTAAAATATTTCTCTAGTGATCAATTCGGATCCAGTGAGGCTG
This sequence comes from uncultured Porphyromonadaceae bacterium, assembly GCA_964467485.1. Lineage (GTDB taxonomy): Bacteria > Bacteroidota > Bacteroidia > Bacteroidales > UBA12481 > JAUVKA01. The sequence continues at coordinate 1,822 of CAYXQX010000612.1, forward strand.
TTCTTGTTCGGAGATAATAATTACCATATTGATTTGGGAAGAATTTATCTCCGGGTTAATAGTTAATTGTTATGGCTTTTCTCGGTACAACCTACAATTGAGTTTGGATGCCTTTGCCTGCTTCAGTATGTGTCAGCTCCTGTGCAAGAAGAATGATTTCATCTTCTGTGTAGACATGGATATGCCCGTGAAAAAATAGGCTGGCTTAAAGGTTTTTATCAACCAGAGGAAGGCCTTAAAACCTCCGTGGATATTGCTGACCTTATCATGGATACCGAAGGGTGGATTGTGTGCGATCACGACATCGGCATAGCGGCCGTATATAAATTTATTCCACAATAATCTGGGGACCATGCCCAGGACGAAACGCCACATCTCGCGCTGGGAATGCAAAAAGGGGCCATCTTTATACGGCAGCGATCCTTCGAATCCAGCGAAGATCAAATCATTCAGCACTACTACCCGATTGTGCAAATCGATTCCCCCTCGGGGTCCGTAGAGCGGTCTGCTTTTCCCGTATTCCACCCGCGGATCGTGATTTCCCCGCACATATAGAACCGGGACCTCATAAAGTTGAAATAACTTTTCGATATGATAGTAGGGCAGATCTCCGCAGGACAGGATCAGGTCGATATCTTTATATTTTTCGTATGTATCCTTTTCCAGTAGCCGGGAATCAATCCGGTCGCTGACAGAGAGGACTTTTAGAGCGCGGCTGGGCATACTTTATCTTAATCGCTCCCCCTGCTTTTTGGCAAGATGTAATGAGTGGAACTGTTCTAGATATTTTCCATTCGAATACCCTGCCACATACTGCTCCGCCAGTAAGTAAATTATCGATGCGGCCGATTCCCGGGTAACTAAATTTTAAATAAATATTATTGACTTAGGCATTAATTTCAAATACCCTTAATTCAATCTGG
>CAYXQX010000613.1:0-2743 GCA_964467485.1 uncultured Porphyromonadaceae bacterium
AGTTAATAAACTGACCTTTATTGTAGCAAAACTAATTCCCTATTGGATTTCAGGATATGTTGTTTTATCCTTGGGATTGCTACTGGCTAATTATGGGTGGAAACTTTTTCCGGTAGGATCCATTGGTCTAATCTATTTATTTGCTACTATTTTCATATTAGCCTTTTCTGGATTTGGTTTAGTTATCTCGAATTATGCGATTTCTGTGCAGCAAGCCATGTTTATGATGTTTTTCTTTGTGATTACTTTCATTTTCATGAGCGGCCTCTATACTCCGGTTGAAAATATGCCGGGCTGGGCACAAATGATCAGTAATTTTAGTCCCTTAAAGTATATTATTCAGGTAGTTCGTATGATTTATCTGAAAGGCAGCGGCTTTATTGATCTATTACCGCAGTTTTTTTCTCTTCTGGCCTTTGCCCTGTTTTTTAATGGTTGGGCTGTTCTTAGCTACCGTAAAACAAATTAATAGGCCTTGGAGAAAAATCGCTAATAAAAATATATCTGGCACTTTCACCAACAGAGGAAAGTCTTTGGATCTAAAAACAACATTAGGAAATCTTAAAAAAGCTTAAAAAATTATTTTCCTTATTTCCTTCATATGGATTTTATAACTTGTATTGCACAAAATTCAAACTAAATCAATACAATATGAAAAAATCTAGTTGGCTCATAGCATGTATATTAGCCATGGTATTCATGCTGCCGGCCTCACCAGCAAATGCACAAAAAAGAAAAAAAGAATCTCCTGCTGAGAAGAAATTTGAGTTAAACTCTCAAATGCTCTCAAGTCTGAAATTCAGAAGTATCGGACCAGCAGCCTATTCAGGGCGTATTTCCGACCTGGCTGTTAATCCCGAAAACAATTCGGAATATTATGTCGCCGTGGCTGCCGGAGGATTATGGAAAACTGAAAACCATGGAACAACCTTCCGCCCCATTTTCGATGGGCAAGCTGTTTACTCAATTGGCTGTATAACAATGGATCCCAACAATACAAATACCTTATGGGTAGGTACCGGTGAGAATAACTCACAGCGTAACGTATCTTATGGTGATGGGGTTTACAAAACAACAGACGGCGGTAAGTCATTTAAAAATATGGGCCTGAAAACCAGCTCCCAAATAGGTAAAATAATAGTTGACCCGCGTGATAGCGATGTTGTTTATGTTGCGGCACAGGGACAAGCCTGGGGTCCTGGCGGTGAAAGAGGATTATATAAAACCACAGACGGTGGTGAAACATGGGAAGCTGTTCTCGAAATTGGTGATTATACTGGAGTAACAGATCTGGAAATGGATCCAAGAAATCCTGATATTCTTTTTGCTGCTTCACATCAACGTGAACGTAGGGTATATTCAAAAATTGACGGAGGTCCGGAATCAGCTATTCATTATACAGATGATGGCGGAAAAACCTGGAGAAAACTAAAAGGCGGTCTGCCTGGCGGTGATGTAGGACGTATTGGTCTGGCAATGTCACAATCCAATCCTGATGTAATATATGCCGTTATAGAATTACCCGGCAACTCAGGTGGAACATGGAGATCAACAGACAGAGGTGCCAGCTGGCAAAAAAGATCGGATAAAGTAGCCGGTAGCCCTCAGTATTACAATGAATTATATGTCGACCCAAGCAATGAGAATACAGTTATCCTAATGGATACACGTGCCGCCCTTTCAGATGACGGAGGAAAAACATGGACCAGTATCGAAGGTCGCAATAAGCACGTCGATAATCACGCAATATGGATTGATCCTTGTGATTCAAAACACTTCATCATGGGTTGTGATGGTGGTCTTTATGAGACATGGGACAGAGCCCAAAGCTGGCAGTTTAAAAGCAATCTCCCTATCACACAGTATTATCATGTGAGAACAGATAACGAATATCCTTTCTACAATGTGTATGGTGGTTCCCAGGATAATGGTTCATGGATGGGACCTTCAAGAACAAACCGTCGCTCAATAGTTAACGGCGATTGGACATATACTATCGGTGGAGATGGATACCTTTCTATTCCTGATCCTAATAATCCTGATATCCATTATTGCGAATCTCAGTATTGCGGTATTAGAAGATACGACAGAACCACAGGTAATAGTGTTAGCATCCAACCTCAACCAACAAAAGATGAAAAATATACCTGGAACTGGAACACTCCTTACCTAATCAGTCATTACGATTCTAAAACCCTCTATATAGGTGGAAATTATGTATTCAAAAGTACCGACATGGGAAGTTCATGGGAAAAGATCAGTGGTGACATGACCCGTGGTATTGATCAGAATGATCTTCCAATGATGGGCAAAATGTGGCCACCTGAAGCAGTTGCTAAAAATATGTCAACCTCTGTCTTTGGTAATATTTTCGCCCTCACAGAATCACCACTCAATAAAGGAATGTTGTATGTTGGTACTGATGATGGACTAATCTGGAGAACTGATGATGACGGAGCCAACTGGACCAAATACACCACCTTCACTGGTGTGCCTGAGATGACTTTCGTAAATTACATAACTCCTTCAATGCACAACGAGGGAACAGTGTATGCATGCTTCGACGGCCGGAAAAACAGTAGCGATTTTACTCCATATATACTTAAGAGTACCGACAAAGGTGAAACATGGACTTCTATTGCAGCAAACCTACCCTCAGGAACAGTCTATTGCATCCAGGAAGATCACGTGGATCCAAACATCCTCTTTATCGGAACAGAATGGGGCGTTTGGACTACTATTG
>CAYXQX010000614.1:0-2740 GCA_964467485.1 uncultured Porphyromonadaceae bacterium
GCTATTAGCGGTGTTGGTGAGATCGAACAAATTACACACCGACTAATTGATAATATCCAAAGTTTGTTGATATAGAAAAACATTATGTCAAAAAGCAATTTCATCGACTATGTCAAGATTTTCTGCCGCTCCGGAAAAGGAGGAGCAGGATCTACTCATCTCCATAGGGAAAAATATATTCCAAAGGGTGGACCCGACGGAGGAGATGGAGGACATGGCGGACATGTTTATGTACGAGGCAACGACCAGATGTGGACACTGCTCCACCTTAAGTATCAGCGCCATATATTTGCTGAAAACGGAGGAAATGGCAGTAAGGACAAAAAAACCGGGTCAGACGGTAAATCAGCTTACATTGAAGTTCCGTTGGGAACAGTTGCCAAGGATGCCGAAACAGGTGAAATACTTTTCGAAATAACAGAACACGGAGAGGAAAGAATACTCGCACAGGGTGGCATGGGAGGATTAGGGAATTTTAATTTCAGATCACCCACTAACCAAACCCCTCGCTATGCCCAACCAGGTATACCTTCCGAAGAAGGCTGGATGATACTCGAGCTAAAGGTTCTGGCTGATGTTGGTCTTGTTGGTTTCCCTAATGCCGGAAAATCAACCCTTCTCTCAGCCGTCAGTGAAGCCAAAGCTAAAATTGCAAATTATCCATTTACAACCCTGGTGCCTCAGCTCGGGATTGTCGCTTATCACGACAATAAATCATTTGCTATGGCAGATATCCCCGGGATTATTGAAGGTGCCAGCGAAGGCAAAGGATTGGGATTAAGATTTCTAAGGCATATAGAAAGAAACTCTGTTCTCCTGTTTATCATTCCTTCCGATAGTGAAGATATCAGGAAGGAATACAATATTCTACTTGGTGAATTGGAAAAATATAACCCGGAACTTTTAGATAAAAGAAGAATACTGGGAATATCTAAATCTGATTTGCTGGATGAAGAATTGATGGAGGAAATCAGTAAGGATCTCCCGGAACTACCTTCTGTGTTTTTCTCTGCTGTTATAAACCATAATATCGGTCCACTTAAAGATATGATCTGGGAAGCCCTGCAGGATTAAAAATGCTTGAAAACCTAATTAATCTTGACCACAAATTATTTCTACTCCTAAACGGAGGAGGATCCCCTTTTCTCGACAATATAATGCTTGCCGTAAGCAGCCATTGGTTTTGGGTACCGGTGTATCTGTTTCTGCTTGTGTATTTTATCAGAGCCAATGGGATTAAAGGATTGATAGAGATTGGGATTATTTTCTTAACCCTTCTTATCACCGACCAAACCTCCGTGCATCTTTTCAAGGAGGTCTTTGAAAGGCTACGGCCATGTCATGATCCTATGATAATGGACCAGATGAAACTTGTTGCAGAAAGCTGCGGCGGACAATTTGGCTTTGTTTCATCACACGCAACAAATTCATTTGGATTGATGATTGTCTCAGCCGGCCTCATAAGAAAAAGACCATATACAATTTTTATCCTGATGTGGGCTCTGCTGCTTAGTTACAGCAGAATCTATATCGGAGTTCACTATCCCGGTGATATCCTCGGAGGGATGATCCTCGGACTCTTGCTGGGAGGAATTGTATTAAGTATTTATAAACCGATTAGAAAAAAATTATCTGAAAATGCCCGAACCAAAAAAACTTGAAATAATATTTGCCGACCTGAATGGCGACTCCTTTACCAATGAAATCTATCAATATGACGGGAACGGCAATACTATTGAACATATTGAATATGAGACTAAAGGAGTAATGCTGAATAAGATTGTCTCCAAGTATGACGGGGGAAACAGGGTGACAGAAGAGAGAATCTTCGCTGATGGGGAAATCATGTCGGAGCACAAAAAACACATCAGGAAAGAAGATGGTAAGCTCGAACGAATTGAAATAGATTATCAGGATGGTTCAACTTCCATTCAGTACAAGAAAAAAGACGAGGAGAATAACACCGAGGAATGGATTGAGGAAGATGAAGACGGAGAATTGGAATCAAGAGAAGTGGTGGAATATGATGAAAAAGGTAAAATCCTCCAACGTGAGGTTTTTGATTATCGCGGAAAACTAAAAGAAGTCTTTGTATTTGAATATGATGATAATGGTGATCTTGAAACAAGGAAGCAGCTCGATAATAAGAAAAAGCTTGTTCTTACAACCGAATATGAATACGACGATAACAAGAACATGGTTTACCGTGCTAACCGAAACCGCAAAGGCTTACTATCCGATTTCGTAAAGATTGACTACGATACCGCCGGCCAGGTTGTCAAACAAAACATATCAGGAAAATATTCCTTTGTTTTCGAATACGACCAGGAAGGCCGCACCGTACTGGAAGAAAGATACCTGCCCGGCAACCAGCTCGAATACCAGAGTCTATACGAATATGATGAAGAAGGCAGAATGACCAAAGAGGTAAATTTGGAATTTACAAAAACCTATAATTACGAATTTTTCGATTGACAATTCATCATCACAACCATAATCGTACAACCATTTCGTACAACCATTTCGTACAACCATTTCGTCGAGATGCGAGGCATCGCGTCTCTACAAAATCAATTGAAATCAAAATCAAAATCGCACAAACAAATTAATTTTCATTTCACGCACCGCACCGAAAAACCATGGCTCTTTGACCTGAGCTTCGACTCCAATTCTTCAGAATCCCAGGATAAATAGAAATAATGAGAATTGTTCTCGTCATCATAACTTGATGTATGGAAAA
>CAYXQX010000615.1:0-2734 GCA_964467485.1 uncultured Porphyromonadaceae bacterium
GTTAGAATCAGAAAATAAGTAAACCCCAGAAAAATCCTGAATCTGATTGACATCAAGGTTGAAAGATCTTTACTAAGGAGAATGCAATCATTGAATAAACAATACAATCAACGAAAGCATCCAATCCTGGAACCCAATGAACTTGATGAAGAGCTAATTAAATTACCCTCACCACCTTCTGATCTTCCCCGTCCTTGGAATTGGACTCGCTGGCTGAGGATTTTTAATTTTAGCCTATTTGTCACCTTATTTGTCTTATGGTTCCTGGGCCGCCTCCTGGATATTCAGGTTATTAACATGTTTTCAGGTTCATGTGCGGTAACTTTATCAATCTATATGTTTATTGGTCTGTACCTGATGAATAGATTTCAAGTTCGGGGATATATGGAAAACTATTCTCGCCGGGCCAATAAACCCTTAAACAAGGCAATGAAAAGATACCGGAGACCCCAATTAAATGAATACTTTCTTCAGATATTTCCGCTGTATTTGATTGATGGAGAACCATATTATCTGGTTTGGTATGTACCTGGGGCTGGAACGGTTTTTGCAGCCTCCCTTCATCCCGGATCTGAGCCGCTTATATTTGATCCAGATGGCAATTGGCTAGACAACCATAGTCTCTTTTCTAAACTATCCTTAATGTGGATGTATGCACTGGATTTTGCTCCTCGTTCGCTCCAGCGGAAAAAGATCAGTTCAGCCAAGAAGTATCGGAAACTTATCTCCCAAAAACTTGAACCGTTTCCTAGTTTACTTCATCAAAATGAGAAGGCACTTATCGAGCAGGGTTTTAAACAAGAATTTGATCTTATTGATCAGGGATATCCTGCCATGCTTGCTTTATACTGCAATAGCCTCGACACCAATATCAAAATGGTCCAATGGGCAGACGCGCACGGATGGGATAGTATGGCAATCATGCGTTATGGGGATATCCTCCATTTACATAATGAGAATGAACGGAGAGAAGAAGCCAAGTCAAATTTTAAGAAACAACATAACATAATAGCTGTCAATGGGGCGGCGACAAAATTAGTGATTCATCTTAGAGAAAAAGACCAATCACAAATTCCCTGGCACCACAAATCCGATTTGATCTTTGCGTTACGCACGATGACAGAAGAATTTTCTCGTTCAGAAGAAAAATTCCGATTAATAGATGGACAATGGATCCCACCACAAGAGATGATTGAAACCTATAGATCGCGAGTGACATTTGCCCGCCAGGTCGATGAAAAAGATAATAACTGAAAGTAGAGAGTAAATTGATTACTAATCTGAAGTGTGAAACCCAAACTATAAAAACAGAAGGGATTCTAGCGACAGTTGGTATTATAGCTCTTGCATCAACAGGTTTGCCGGAACTTGGTGCGGCTCTTGCACCTATGGTTCCTGCGATAACTTCAGGATTAACCTCAGCATGGGATTATATACAATCAGGTCTTGGACCATTGTTGAATCCAGGATTTGTACCTTAAATGCTTATGAAGGAAACTAGACAAAGTATACTGATCCTTGTTTTATTAGTAGCTATCCTCGTCTTCTTGCCTGGATGCAGCGGCACAGGTAGTTCTCCTTCTTTGCCAATATCCACTATTGATACCCCCGGGGATATACCACCAGATCTATCAGAAATTCAAGTTTTCTTCACTAAAAATCAGAACGATAAAACCAGTGTCCATATCACATCCTTGAACCGGGACACAGAATCAACGATCACCCTGGAGAACGAAGGTGGAAAAGTCATTCTATCCCCATCTGGTTCATATCTGGCTTACCGTTTTGGGGAACGTGTTAATGGTGAATATCACAGCGGGATCTGGGTTCGTGACCTAAAGGACGGAGTTGAACGGAAGGTAATTATATGGCCTGAAGATAACTCTGTTGTCCAGCTTAACAACCCAAATTTTTATCCTGAAGAAGATAAAGTGATATTTTCAATTATCTGGTATAAGACTGATACCGTTGGTCTTGCTACTGTTAATATAGATGGAAGTGATCTGCAGATCATCGGTATACCTCAAGGATCATTAAATGAGGGACCAAATATCTCACCAGATGGAGAAAAGATCCTTGTTCTGTGTGCAGGTATAGATGTTGATTCTGGTCAGCCGGGATTTATGCTTTGCATCATGAACAAAGATGGGTCTGAAAGGATCCAGTTAACAAATAACGGTGATTCACATGGAAGAGGTCTTTTTACCCCTGATAGTAAAAAGATTGTTTACTCAGAATCCGAGCATGGAGGAATATTAGGAATAATCAATAAGCCTTCCTATCAAATCAAAGTAATGGATATTGATGGTACAAACGAGCATACGATTTTGGACTGGAAGTGGCCAATTTATGTTCAGGGTATAAGTGAGGACGGCGAAGAAATCATTCTGATCGAAGAACCAACGGATGGAAGCACAGATAAGCTCTATATCATAAATATTGATGGAACAAACCTCAGATATCTGTCCTATTTTGACGATTTTCTTTCAGATTGGTTCCCAAAAAAATAGATGACCGTATGATTACCTTTTCACACTTAACAAACATACTATAGGGGAGCAATATTAATATGACTGTAAAAAACACCCCGACCACAACTCCCGACTGGTAGGTGGCAGTGCGCCGTCGCACGCGCTTCTATATCCTGGCGGCAGTCATGCTGGTAGCTCAGTTTGAATAAGAAAATAAGTAAACCCCAGAAAAATCCTGAATCTGATTGACATCATCATATAAT
>CAYXQX010000616.1:0-2733 GCA_964467485.1 uncultured Porphyromonadaceae bacterium
ACAAAGAGTCTTGATGTCAACACCATCTTTATGCATTCCGGCGACGCTTTTAAGCAGATCTCCACCACGCCCATGGAGGCCAATGACTCCCATCACTACTCTGTCATTCGCTCCCATTATTCGGGCATAGGATTTTGCTGAAAAGGCATGAGCTCCTACGGTGACTCCGGCAGCTCCTATGGCTGACTTTTTGATGAATTCTCTTCGGTTCGTCATTTTGATTTCGGTTATTCGTTCTTCGGTTATCCGGTTATCCGGTTATCCGTTACTCGTTACTCGGTTACTCGTTACTCGTTACTCGTTACTCGTTACTCGTTACTCGGTTATTCAAGATTGCAAGGTATTGTTTTCCGATCTTAATTTCAAGGGGTTTCTTTAAGGCTTCTGATTCTGGATCATCATGGTTCAGTGTTCATTTTTTTTGAAATATACCAATGATAAAGTTTTTGTTTGATTTTTTATAAGACTCAAGTTATTGATAGAGATTATATTATGAGAGATTGCCTTTTAAAAATCATGTTAAAGTTGTATATTGGATAAGCCAAAATATTTAATTCTTGAGCCATGAAATATTTGAAATCTTTTTTCCTGATTCTGATTTTTTGCCCAATAATAAATGTCTCAGCCCAAGTCCAGGTTTTCCTACACCAGCCACCCCCCGGGCAATTGAACATAGCTGATCTATGGAAGTTTGAGGTAATCAATAATACCGAAAATGACAGGTATATAAAGTTCTATGCCACAGTCAACAGCGAAGATGGTGTTCCCCTTTTTGAGGGTACATCTTCCGTTTATGAGCTTTCTTCTATGTTTTCAGGGGTAGTTTCTTTCCCCGAACTGGAGCCTTTCGATATGGCTCATGTAGATGAGGAGATAAAAGAGATCCTTCTTCGCACAGGAACTGTACCTTCCGGTGTCTATGTTATTTGTTTGGAGATTATTGATGCTGAGTCAGCAGAAAGCATATTCAGGGATTGTATTGATCAGGAGGTATTTCAGGCTTCGCCACCGATTCTTATTTATCCGATGGACGGGTCGGCTCTTGAGGAGGAAATGCCTGTTTTTTCCTGGATGGAGCCTGTCCCGCCTATTGATGGAATGCTTTATAAAATCAGAATATCTGAAATTCTTACAGATCAGTCGCCTGAGCAGGCCTTGCTTTCCACACCACCCTATTTTGAATACGGTGGGATTATGGGTAACATGTTTGAGTTTCCTCTTTCCGCCCGTCCGCTTGAGGTGGGGAAAAGTTATGTGTGGCGTGTTACCGGTACTATTCTTGGCAGGGATCTTCTGGAGAGTGAATATTCAACATTCATGAGACTTGATCCAACGGGTATGGCTGCAAATATTGAGCTTACTTTTCCACCGGATGGGGGGCTTATTGATCCGAAAAAAAATGTGTTTTGCTGGAAACCGATTCCGGGTGATGGCATTGTGTATAATGTTATTGTTTCGAAGCAAGAGTGCGACACAACTCCCACAACTGATGAGTCCCATCCATACGGCTATCTGGGGGCAGATCCTGATGCTCAAAGGGCTGATAGTCTGAGAATGGCTATTGACAGTATTGATATTCCGTATTGGAGGGCTGTTTGTGAAAAGCTTCGTGAAAACATAGAAACTGCACGCTTGAACAGGCGCATTTTATCGGATCAACAAAGGCAATTTGAAGAATGGGCCCGGGAGATTAAGTGTGAATTAAGCGAACTGGAATGTAATCTGCCGGATTGTTGTCCTGAGGGTGATTGTTGTGCGGGCCTTGATCCTTCAAGTCCTGCAGACCGGGCAGAATTTCGTCGACGTATAGCGTGCTTAACCAACCCTATGAAATCTATGAAAGATGCTGTTGATGATTTTGCTGATGATTTTGAATGGCTGATAGACAGATGGGAAAGCGGCGCAGAACACAGAAATACTATGGGGGCCTATGATGATATTTTTGGTGCGCTAGAGTATTTGATGTCTCTTGAATGGATAGAGGATCTGAAGCAGGAAGTTTTTGATGCTTTAGGGGTAACCCAAATGATGAAGGAGGTTAGAGATTTTGTTTTAACACAGGTATGCATAGGTTTACAGTATTCGGATGCGGACTGTCAGGGGTTCATTGCTAAGTTGAATGAACTTGAGCAGCTTCTCAACGATGTTAAGGAAGGGAAAGAGGACGTAGAGTTGGCTATTGATGCTTTTAAAGCCTTGAGATCAGGAGGGGAGTTACCTATTGATATATTCTTGAAGCTCATGGAGAATTTATATGCAGCTGCCGGAGAGGCTACCGGTACTGCTGTAGTGGGTTGGGAAAATTTCTGGAAAGAAATGTGTCAGACCCTACAGCGGGCTTACAGGATAAACATTTGTATGCAGGAGCTTAATGAACAGATTGCTCAATTAGAAAAAGATTGTCCTGAATTCTGCACTGAAGTACTGGCTCAGCTTGAAGAAGAGTCTAACCGGGCTGCTGCTGAATTGGCCAGATTGAAAGAGGAAAGACATAATAGGTGGCTGGCCGATAGTACGGCCTTCAATAATGATCTGGATGATGCTATCGCAGAATTTACAAATAACCTGAGTCGATCAAACATATGTTGTCAGGACCAAGGTAGTGGAAATGTTGTATATACCTTTCCTCCATATGGTTCGGGTGATCCTTGTAAAGATTATCTGTTCGGACTTTTAAGTCAACAGCTTGGTGATAGGCTATGTTATTTTAATATCCGGGTAGAGATTAATTGT
>CAYXQX010000617.1:0-2731 GCA_964467485.1 uncultured Porphyromonadaceae bacterium
TAAGAGAGGCCATCAGGCTTAATATTCACAGCATAATAATCCCTCCCTGAATCCAGCCCGTAATATCTTATTCCGATCTTCTTCTCTTGTGGTACAATAGAGTCTAATCCATTCTTTATAACAGCAATACCTGCTTCTGGGAGTAAGCTAATGAAAGCTTCAAAGCTAGCTCTCAGATTATCCGTATCCCCATATATATCAAGGTGATCCGGATCCATACTGCTAACTAAAGCCAAAGAAGGATGAAGTGAATGGAATGATTTGTCAAATTCATCAGCCTCCATTACTGCCATTTCACTCCCCGGTTGATACAGAAGATTGGAGTCAATATTTTTACTTATACCACCCAGGAATGCCGAACCTCCAGACTTGCTCATCCTTAAAACTTCAGCCACCATGGCAGAAATAGTGGTCTTCCCATGCGACCCTGCAACAGCCAGGGTTTTAAATTCTTTTGAGATCTCTCCAAGAACTTTTGCCCTCTTAAAAACGAGGAATTTTTTGTCTATAAAAAAGTTGAGCTGGTTAGAATCATTAGGAATAGCCGGAGTGTATATTATTAAGATATCATCCTTCTTTGTTTCATCCGAAAACCGACCAGGAATAGTTTCCAAATTATCCTGATAATTAATCTCTATCCCTAAATCAATCAAAGAAGCAATCAAATCAGAAGAGGTTCTGTCATACCCTCCCACATCCTTCCCAAGAAGAATAAAATAACGGGCCAGAGAACTCATCCCAATTCCTCCTATACCAATCAGATAAACCTTATGTATTCCTTTCAGATTCAATTTTATCTCTAATAATTAATATATATTCTCAAATCATTTTAATAGCATAAGCGCTTCTTCCGCAATTTTTAAACTTGCTTCAGGCATAGCCATATCACTAATATTTCCACCTAATTCATTCATCCTTTTCTCATCATTTATTAGCACAATGGCCTTCTTCACTAATTGCTTAATAGCCTTATCATCCTCTATCATGATGGCCGCATTTCGTTCCACCAATGACATGGCATTTTTCATTTGATGGTTTCCGGCAGCATGAGGGTAAGGCACAAGTATCACTGGTTTACCTACTATGCATAATTCTGATATCGAAATTGCACCTGCCCTTGATATGATTATATCTGCCAACTCATAAGCAAGATCCATCCTATAGATAAACTCATGTATCACTATACTAGCACCTTCTAATCCCTTTGCAGAATTTTTTGCTGATTCAAAAAATGAAGTACCTGTTTGCCAAATCAGATCAATACTATTTGATACTAATTCGCCAAGGCCGCCTTCCACAGAATGGTTAATCGTTCTGGCCCCCAGACTGCCACCAAAGACAAACACAACTGGCTTATCGCCCTTTATTCCAAAGTATTTCAATGCTTCATCCCTATTCTCCTTGGCATTAAGAATATCTTCCCTAACAGGATTACCTGTAATTTTTATTTTACTAGCAGGAAAGTATTTTTGAAGACCGTCATGAGCAACACAAATGGTATTAACTTTTTTTCCAAGCATTCGGTTTGTCACCCCCGGAAAAGCATTTTGCTCTTGTACCAGACATGGTATCCCTTTTCTCGAAGCAGCTTTAACAATTGGGCCACTTGCAAAGCCACCCGTACCAATAACCAAATCAGGTTTAAAATCTTTGATTATCCGATTCGCCTTTATCAAACTGTATATCAGTTTAAAAACAAAAGTGAAGTTTTTAAAAGTTAATCGTCGGTGGAAAGCACTAACTGGTAAGCCCTTGATATTGAAGCCAGCTTTAGGAACCTTTTCCATTTCCATTTTTCCATTGGCCCCCACAAATAGAATATCCGACTCAGGAAGTATCTCCTTCAATTTCCTGGCAATAGAAATTGCAGGAAATATATGACCTCCTGTTCCTCCTCCTGATAGTATGATATTCTTCTTATCCATTTATTACCTCTCCTTTTGTTGCACCTTCGTCTTGTTCTTCAAGGCTACGGCTAATCCCTAGAATAATCCCGAAAGCAACAGCCGTAAATATTATTGAAGAACCACCTCTGCTAATCCACGGGAGTGTTTGACCGGTCACAGGAAGCAAACCAACAGCCACCCCCATATGAACCAAAGCCTGAACCACTATTCCCAAGGTTAAGCCAATGGTTAGAAAAGCCGGAAAAGTACGGTCGCACTTTTTTACTATCAAGCCTGCCCTGAACAACAGAGCCATATACACCATAAGTAGAGGGAGAGCTCCAAAAAAGAAACCATACTCCTCTACAATAATCGCAAATATGAAATCTGAAAATGCTTGAGGTAATTTATGCTTTTGAGTGCTATGACCAGCAAATTTACCAAATAGACCTCCACTGGATATAGCTGCCTTGGCCAGGTCGGGCTGTTCATTCTCACCAGGTACCGGTTTGACAAATCGTTCTATTCTTTTTTCCCAGGTAATGGTTCTTTTGCTATCCTCAGAATATTTAAATATCATGAAATATGCTGCCCCCATCACTAAACCAACCCCCATGAGAGCGGCAATATATTTAATCTTTACCCTGCCGATAAAAAGCAGTACAATACAAACCCCAAAAAGGATGAGTGCCGTTGACAGATTCTCCGACTGAATTAAGCCGCAAATCAATATTATCCATAGAATAACGGGCAGGAATCCCTTTTTGAAATTATCGACATCCATTTGGTGCCGACTAAGAAAGCGCGACACAAAGATTATAAGAGCCAACTTAGCAAAATCGGAG
>CAYXQX010000618.1:0-2729 GCA_964467485.1 uncultured Porphyromonadaceae bacterium
AACCGCCCCTCCTTTCTGTAAGCAATTATTGGAGGTCTTCTTTGACTCGCTATATTATTCGACGAATCATCTCTGTGATCCCCACTTTAATTGGGGTCACCTTTGTAATTTTTATGTTCCAGCGCTTGATCCCTGGAGATCCGGCAATTGCCATGCTGGGGGAGCATGCCACTGACGAAAGTATCGAACGGATCCAAGAGCAATTGGGTCTTAATCGCCCTCCGTTCCTGGATCGGGAAGCACTGGCGGAAGGAGACCTGGCTGGTTTTTTTGACAGTCAATACATTAATTACATGGCCCGTCTCAGCCGGTTAGATCTGGGAGATTCAATTCACCGGCGGATCCCTGTGCTGGAAACGCTGAAATTGAGATTCCCGGTATTAACAATCCAGACGAGACCATTTGAGCTGTGATTGATAAGGGTTCGAAAATGAAGATCGGTTTTGCCGGACCTATGGCAGGTGACTACTCTGCCTTCGGTATCGACATCTCTAATGCTGGTCTTCTGGCTGTGAAAGATGCTAATGCTCTCGGCGGTATCGATGGGTTTGACTTTAAACTGCTCATCGAGGACACACAGGGCAGTGGTGAAGGTGGTGCCTACGTTGCAAATCTATTCGCTTCAGACCCGGATGTTGTTGCGATTGCTGGCCATATATTCTCCGGTTCCACAGCTGCAGCTATCCCGATCTATAATGAAGCCAGGTTACCGATGCTTTCACCCTCCGCAATGCGGGCTGATCTTACCAGTGGGAACTAAGATGTATTCAACCGCATCCCCTTCACGGATGATCTTCAGGGTCAACTTGCGGTGGAATATCTCTACAATAACCTGGGTGGGACAAAACTTGCCATCATGCATGATGGGGATGCTTATGGTAGGGGTGTTGCTCTTAGGGTCGGTGAAGTATTCGAAAAATTAGGAGGAGAAGTAGTTGTCACTAAATCTATCACTTACGGAAATACTGATTATAGTGCAACTCTTGTTGAGATAGGTTCTCAAAATTCTGAAGCGATCTATTTTGGTGGTTATTATCCCCACAAAAACATACACTCCAGCGCCATATTCTGTCAATGTGACTGTGAAAAACGAGCATTGTAACCCGATAGTGGTTTATATTGATGGAATAAATAAAGGTGTGGTCATGCCCTGGGACGAGAGTCTGGCCATCGCGTCTTTATCGGGGAATCATTCGGTCCAATTTTGTCCTCATATGTATGGGAAGGACGTATGCGGAAACTCATTTAATATTGAGTTTGATAATAAGAATGAAAGCTTATATGTATTTAAAGGATCGTATTACCCATCCTCTGAACCGAAGGAAGTAATTATAATTATCCACAATGAAAGCGGTTATGATGAAGACATTTACGTGGATGGACTACCATATTATTTCAAGGCACACGACACCATTCGTATTAAACAGGGTTTGGGCTATAAACAGTTTAAGATTTGTCAACCAGGAACGGGAAATTACGCCCAGGGTGTAACCTTCCCGTATTTTTTTTGACAACACATTTACTATTGGCGGATAAAGAGCCAAAGAGAGGCAATTATGGCCAACCAACAGAGTGCTGCCTTCCTGGAAGGTATAACCGGAGATTTCCGGGGGATTCGCATCCCCATTGCTTCGAGGGGCATTTTATTGGGAAGAAGCCAGGTTTGTGATGTGCGCATATCCAGAGAGAATGTGTCCAGGCAACATGCCAAAATCAAGTACGCGGAAGGTAAATATTATCTTCAAGACCAGGGCAGCGCCCTGGGAACGTTGCTGAATGGCCGTCCGGTTCAGGCTTCTGTCCTAAATGATGGCGATAAAATCAGTATTGGTGATGCGATATTTCGCTTTAGCATTCAGCAGGGAATTCAGCCTTCCCGGCAGATTATCCCTCAAAAACCGGACCAAATCATTCCGCCTGCACAGAATGGAGCCTACTTAGTACAACAAGGTTATTCCGCACACCAGCAGGAAGACGTCATTGCCCATGGTGCAGCCAGGGCAATCGCTATGAATAAGAGTTTTGTGGGCAAAGCCTGGTTAACATTTGCTCTATATTATTTTGGTGTAGGAATACTGGGGCTGATATTTAATATTGTTTACCTTCGGGAAGCAAAAAAAGTAGAGGATATCACCGGTTTTGCCCCTTCTGGAAAGGGATGCTTGGTTTGGTTGCTGATATTACAGGGGATTGGTTTTGCTATTTTGATTCTCGCTCTGATTGTTACAGAAGGAGCACTTTTAGATTCCTTTTAAACGAAAGTGCTGGATTAAGAACTTATTCATTTAGATGTAAGATCCCGAGCACGTGTAGGAGAATAAAATGAAAAACTTGGTTGGGCAGATCATAGCGAACAGATATAGAATTGATGAATTAATTGGCCGGGGCGGGATGGCCGAGGTTTACAAAGTATGGGATCAGAACTGGATGGTTTACCTTGCCATGAAGCTCCTTCATGAAGACTTGGCTCTGGATAAAG
Source organism: uncultured Porphyromonadaceae bacterium (assembly GCA_964467485.1). Lineage (GTDB taxonomy): Bacteria > Bacteroidota > Bacteroidia > Bacteroidales > UBA12481 > JAUVKA01. Next base: position 2,480 of record CAYXQX010000618.1, read on the forward strand.
TATTTCTGCGCCGTTTCCAACGCGAAGCTCAAAATCTTTCAAAGCTGCAGCACCCGAACATCGTTCGTTTCTATGGCCTGGAAAAAGCTCCCTACCAAGCATTCATACTTATGGAGTATGTGGAAGGCGTAACCCTCAAACATAAAATCTATGCGGCTGATAAAAGAGGGATGAAGATCGAGGAAATTTGTTCTATTTTCCGGGACCTATGCAGCGCATTACGGTTTGCTCATTCAGAGGGAATCATCCA
>CAYXQX010000619.1:0-2729 GCA_964467485.1 uncultured Porphyromonadaceae bacterium
CAAGACTTTACCTTCCGGGAAGACTTGAATTAACCCAACAAATAAAAGCCTGGGTCAACCGTCTCAGGCTTTTATTCCTAAACCCATTTACACCCAGACCTAAACGCCCGAGCCTTAAATGACTTTATCTCCTTACCAGCATCACAACAATGAAAAGACTCACCACCATTCCTAACGAAAAGGTCGTTGCCGCTTTAAAAAAATCGAAAGCATCGTCCTCATTTCTCGCCTGATAAATCTCATCCTGCCTTTCAACATCGAATGGTACAAAGCTGACTGAAAACCAACCTGAATCATAAAAATAAACTGTACCGTCAACATGCTGATATTCCTTCAAATAATGACAAATCACATCAATATTTAAAGGACTTATAAAATTCTTACTTTTAAAACCAACAGCTTCCCATGGACCTTCAGAATCAAATATTTTTCCCCATTCAACTCTATCGTTCCCAATCACCTCATTAAAATCTGCAGTATTGTGAACTCCTCCAACAATACCGCCAGCTAACCATCTAAACTTAGACATTAATCAACCCTCCGCCATTCGACTAAAGCTTGCGAGAATTGATCATTCATCTTAATACCAGCAGCTTCAATGTAGAACCTTTCACCTGGTGCAATAATCATTCTACCAATCCCGAAATTGGCAGAATGATCGTTAAAATAGTAACCGACTATACCACCTACACCGACATAATATTCTAACAAATTCGCTTGCTGAATTCGTACTGAAACCTTGCTGATAGTATCGATTCCGCCAGTATTCCTTTTACTAACGGATATAATCCTATCAAACACAGTCGAATCTGTGGTGAAAACAAATCTACATGAAACAATCTCCATATCATAAATCGATGAATTAATCAAATATCCCGCATCTCCTGGCGTTGAACTTATTGATTCAAATTCATTAATCGGTTGAATAAATTCCAACCCGAAAGTTACTTCTACGTGTTCCGTATCTTCCACTAAGAACCTTCTCTCAGCCAGAACCTTGTACTTTCCCGGCGTCAATTCAACCCAACCTGATCCGTCAACACTTATTCTACATGTTCCCGAATAAACGATCAGCTGATAAACTCCTTTCATGAATCTATCTGAAACAGCCGGCGGATTCCTTCTCGTAAACATAACCACCTCTTAAAAAAAACCGGTAAAAAAAACCGGTAAAAAAAACCGGCGCCCAAATTAGGACGCCGGTTAAAATAGTACCAACACTCGTCCCAGAACAGGATCACTTAACGATCAATCGGGTCTTTCTTATCTTCCTTCTTCGAATCATCGATAGCATCCAGAATGAGATTACCAATGAATAACAAAGCGCTGATAAGGATACCAATCCACGTTTTCTTAGGTAACATCTTACATTCTCCATTTTAACAACCCATGAAACACAATCCAATTACACCTTCAAAGCGTTTGCTTAATAAGCTCACGAGAAACCTCCTCACCGGTTTCTGGATCCACAACTACAATTGAACCAAGCGACACCGACGTGTCCTTGTTTCTAAAATTATCAATAATTTTATCGATAGTTATAAAAACTATCGAACCAACAAGCCGATACTTTACCGGCAATTTCCTTATCACTTGCTGAAATCTTGCTCTATCACGTTCGTCCAAATGACGAATATTAACAATCGAAGCGATAGAGTCAACAATGGAAGCAGAAAACATAATCTTTCCTAATTAAACAAAATAAGGATACCAACAAACACAAGACCGACAATAATTAAGACTCCTTTATCTTTATCATCAGCAAGGTCGGTGAACGGATCTGGATACCCATACCTAGAACCTCCATCAAGATTCACGTAATCTGATTTTTCCTCTTCAATCAACCTTCTATGACTCTCGTCAATGTTTGGATCATCCCAATCACCAAAATATTGCAAATCTGGATCATATCTATGAAAATTCTCATAACTATCTTCGTATAATTTTTCTTTCATTATTTGATATGCAAATGAAATTTGCAACGCCAAAAACGAACCCCTACCTGTAAAATATTCCTGAAACCTTAACGGATTTCTGTCAATTAACCATGCTTCCAAATCTTCATTTGATATATGATCTTTCGCCTGTTTAAAATCATCGAAATTTACATTATTTAATAGTCCATATCCTGTTTTCCCTTTAGAATAGTTATCACCATACAATTCAGCTAACAAACTAAGTTCGTAATCTTTAAAACCTAAATCCCTTAATATAAAAGCCAATGCCTCAGTAGTATTCCAATATTGTTGATAACTTATAAAATTTATTGCTAATGAATGTAAATATGTCAAAGTCATTCTGTTCTGCTCTCTGCCATTTGAACTGTGTCTAACGTTCTGTCGACGGTAACCCATGTCAAATAATTCTTCTACATAAAATTTCACTTAGGCCTCCTAAACTTATTGGATCCTTTGCAGATTTTCACTACAAAGGATCCAATTCTTAACAGAATCTTCATCATATCTTCTTGTAAACCAAGAGAAATATTCCAGCTATAATCAAAACCGGAATAAAGGCTTCCACTTGTCCGCCAAACCCAGCCTCATAAGATGGATCTGAACTTCCTTGGTACCTATAATTCCAACCGTCACCATCATCACCACGGTAAGATATACCAGCCGCTAAAACACCTACCAGATCAAGGAAATAACTATACCAAGGTTTTCCTCCACTGTCACTGCCACCTCCACCAGTCGGCAGACCTTCCCCATCAGGCCCTTCATAGGATG
>CAYXQX010000620.1:0-2728 GCA_964467485.1 uncultured Porphyromonadaceae bacterium
TTATTTGCATTTTGTTAATTGTATTAATTTTTATTCCTCTTTGGTTTTTAACACCTGTAGTAATTGATCAATCAATAAAAATATATACATCTTCTCAACAAATAGATTTTGTAACACCTCTTAAAAACTTTTTCCCTGAATTATTTATTTCAGAGGAGTTTTCATCAGAGATTGGCTCTACAATATATAGTTTCACAACAAAATTAACAAGTTCTCTTATGAATTCAGTTTCCAAATTAATATTAAATTTTGCTACAATCTTTTTACAATCTTTAGTGACTTTCTTTACTTTGTTTTTTGTATTAAGAGATAAAAAAGAATTAATTAAATATATCCAAAGTATTTTACCTTTTTCAAAAGAAGTAGAAAAAAAATTATTTAAATCTTCAAAAGATATAACAATTTCTGTATTATATGGTCAAGTTGTTATTGGTATTTTTCAAGGTATTATAGCAGGTATTGGATTCTTTATTTTTAAGATTCCAAATGATGATTTTTCCTTGGGCGTCACCAGAAGCAGCTAGCATCCCGTCAGGGCTTATTACGCACGAAATAATTGAACTTCGATGTCCCTTAAATACATACTCCATCTCACCAGTATCTTTATTCCAAAGGATAAGTTTCTTGTCACTTCCTCCCGAGAGGATGGTGTCTCCATTTGGAGAAAAAACACAACACAAAACCCGACCTTGATGGCCTTCATATTTCACTATATACTTGCCATTTTCGGAATTCCAAAGAATAAGGGTCTTATCAAAACTTGCCGATAAAATCCTTTTTCCATTTGGAGAATATACACAAGATGAAACCTGGCCAGTATGGCCATGCAATTTAATTTTCCCACTTTTAGATACAATATCGTTTTCAGAGACAGAAAATATTTCCTCACCATCTGGAGAAATAGCAAAATGACGTGATTTTGTTGTAAACTCAAAGGCATGAGATTGTTGACCCGTATCGACTTTCCACCATCTATGAACATCGTCCATTCCTATAGATAAAATGTATTTCCCACCAGGTAGAAAAGAACAATAAATAACTGCTCCGGCATGATTTCTTACACCGGAGAGTGTCATTTGTTCATGCTTGTAAGGAACGACTCCAATATCCCAGACCTTAGCAGAATGATCAAAACTTGCTGACAATAATGTTTTGCCGTCAGGAGAAAATGCGCACTCATTAACAGGTTCAGTATGTCCTTTATAAATTTTAATAATTGAGTTATTATCAGTATCTATCAATGCCAAGGTTTTATCCCAGTTTGCAGTAGCAACTTTTTTACCATCAGGGCTAAAAACACAATCCAATACAAATCTTTCATGCGGATAATATGTATGAATCTTTTGTCTTGATTCTATATCCCAAATGATTACAGTTTCATCTGCACTGGCTGTAACCAATCTTCTCCCATCTGGCGAAAAACTACAAGCAATGACCGTATTGGTATGATCGGATAATTTACCAAGACATTCACCATTTTTTGTTTCCAACAACTCAACAAAACCTTCAACGGATGAACTCACCAAGGCTTTTAACTTTCCATCAGGCGAGAATGCGGATTTTTTATTTTTAGTGATCTTGCAGGTAATGCTTGGAAGCTCATCTCCAGTCTTTAAATTCCAATTTTTTAACTCTCCATCGCTACTTAAAGTAGCAATTGTTTTTCCATCAGGCGAGTAATTACAAGATATCACCTTACTTTTATGGCCAATAAGCGTAAAAACACAAAGATTTGCTTCATCAGTCATCTTCTTTTTGTGGAGCCAAGGCTCTTTTGGTGATGTCATTCTCACATTAACTTCAATGGTAAGTACTTGTAAAAATAGATCATTTTCATCAGAGCAGGTATACCATTGTAGATTATTGTATAACTGTTGCCAGAGCAAGTCGGGGTTCTGGGTGAGTATATGCGCTTCCCGCCCCAGCGCACGCGAGAAAGCATTTAGTACTATTCCTTCCTCTATAGTGGTTTCCGTGTTGTGATTTTTCTTCATAGATTCTTCACTCTGCCTTCACCTCGAAGCCTTGTGTCACCCCGTTTTCATTGAAAACAGCGCCCTGCTTCCCGTCTGGTGAAAGCGTACCGCCTTGGATTGGCACATTGTAATTCTTGTGAAAGAGGGTCGCTCCCGTCTCAAGACTGAATACCAATACCTTGCCATCGGCACCGCCCATCAGGCCACAGGATTTCCCACCTGAAGTAGCCAATACAGGCGAGTTTCCACGATACGTCGCTTTCGCGCTGCCAGAATCAAAATCCCATATAAAGAGGAGCTGATCTTCACATCCGCAGACCACCTGATTTCTTGTCGTGGCTGCGCTCATAGCTGTGATAGGGGATTTTAGCCCGGAAAAAGAATTAACCATTTGGCGCGTGTCAGTATCCCAAAGCCGGATTTTCAGGTCCTTGCCACAAGATACTATCTGCCCGTTGGCAAGGATCGTCACAGCGGTGATCGCGTCCTCGTGTCCATCGAGTTGGATGAGCTCACCGTTGATATGCCATACCCACAGTGAACCGTCAACAAGTCCCACCGCTATTTGCCCATTTGGGGCGACAGCGAGCGCAGAGATCCCGGTTTTAAATGATTCCCTGCCAAGAGGTATCCGTTGGACAAGATCCCAGGCGTGCAGCACGCCATCATGCGACCCCCCAACTGCGATCAAACCATCTGGTGAGATTGCAAACGCGGAAATTTGCCCTCCAATAGTATTCGGAACCTCCTCG
>CAYXQX010000621.1:0-2727 GCA_964467485.1 uncultured Porphyromonadaceae bacterium
AATATATTTTTATTTCCGAAGGAGAGAGCTCCACATCCTTTACTATTAATTTGATTGATAATATTTTGCAGGATGGACCACTAACCATAGAAGTAACAATAATACTTGTGGTTTATAATGGGAATACAATTTTTCAAGGGGCAGAAAGACAATCCATTACGATCCTTATTGAAGATGATGACTGTTCTCCGGATTTGGCAGGTGAATGGGAATATACTGCTACGTATTATATGCATTTAGAAGGCGATACGGTAAAGGTGGGGCAGGATAATCAGGAGCTGGAAGAAGGAGTAAATCCGGAGTTTACAGGTGAAGTTACCTTCGAAGAAGCGGAGGGAATCAGGAATTATGTCATCAATGATATGTTTATTGGAATGTTCAGGGTTTTGGAGATCGAGACTCCTAGTCCTCTCTTCGATAATTGCGGAGTTATATCCGGGCCAAATGATAGCTCTGTTCTATTGATGGATACTCTCCCGGCAGTGTTTAATGGCACACTCGTCGACGATGACACTATAGAAGTTGATTTTTCGTATACTGATGTTGAAAATACTGGTGGAGGTTTTGGTCAGGCTATTCTAAAAAGGAAAAAGTAAGCATCAAATCACTATTGCTATTTATCTTCTTATAATTCAGTATATTTGTAAAGAGAGCCAAGAGTGAAAAGCTTAATCACTATACTGCTAATAGTTATCCCATGTTTGTTTTTTAGCTGCAATAAAGAACCATTGATGGGGGAGGTCGCCGGAATAATCTACTATGCCGGTACAAGAATCCCTGTGCCGGATGTTACTGTCACAATTGATGCCAGTGTTGAAGCATCAGATTCAGACGGACATTATTCTGTGAGGAATGCTTTGGGGAAATATTATTTATTTGCTGAAAAGGAAGGATTTGATTTATTTTCTGAAGAAGTGAAAATCTTTCATGGCAAATTAGAGCTAGATATTGAAATGACATCCTCAGAATATACCGGGCTTGTCCATGGGGTAGTTAGAGGTAATCATACAGGACAAATAATTCCCGGGATGAGGGTGTTATTGTTAAATCCTGATGAAACTGAAAGTGAAATTGATACATTTTCAGATAATGAGGGGATGTATTTCTTGCAGGGTGTTCCTCATGGTGAGAGGATGATAATCGTTGTTCAAAATGGAATAATCGTTTTTCAGGAGCAAATTTTGTTAGAGGCATCACAATTTGAGTTAAATATTTTCCTGCCAGAATCTTATGAATTTGTTGATCCGAGGGATGGGAATATCTATAAAGCTTTAAAAATAGGCACCCAAACATGGATGATAGAAAACCTTGCCTGGCTTCCTGAGGTGACAGGTCCTGCTAATGGTTCATACGAAGTACCCAAGTTCTATGTGTTTGAAAACCTGGGGAATAATCTTGAGGAAGTGAAAAGCTCAGCTAATTATGCAAATTATGGAGTATTATACAATTGGCCGGCAGCCAAAATCAGCTGTCCTAAAGGCTGGCATTTACCTTCAGATGATGAGTGGCAAACTCTTGAGTCTTTCCTTGGTATGGGGAACTTTGATGTTATCAGCGATGGGGCACGTAGAGCCGGAGCTGTCGGCTATAAACTTAAGTCAGAAACAGGATGGATAAATAGTGGTAATGGAGATAATAGCAGCAAATTCAATGTTCTTCCGGTTGGAGTTAGGTTTGACTCAGGGTTATTTGATATTTACGGATTAAGAGCTGTAATGTGGACATCCACCGAAAGTAGTGACTCCTATGCCTGGGGCAGAGGATTGGGGACAACCGTAAATTGGGTCGACCGTGATCGTCATGATATCCAGAATGGCCTATCAGTAAGATGTATAAATGATTGATACAATCTCTCAGAAAAAAATATCAGGATTTAAGAATATCCGGGATTTTGAAATGCTTTTTAAGTCGCATTATCAGAATCTCTGTGCCTATGCCTATCTTTTTCTGAAAGATGCAGATGTCTCAGAAGACACGGTTCAGGAGGTCTTCTATAAACTTTGGAAGAACAGGGAAAAGATAAGTGTCGACTCCTCAGTCAAATCATATTTGTTCCGGGCAGTCAGGAATGGCTGCATGAATGTTTTAGAGCATATCAAGGTGAAAGAGGGATATGTGGACAGCACGGCACATGGGCTGGAAGGTGATCAGCATACCTCGGTTGACCAGGCCATTGTAAATGAGCTGGAGCAAAAAATCAAAGAAACAATAGATTTATTGCCCACTGAGCGTAGGAAAATATTTATGATGAGCAGGTATGAAGGGCTTAAATACCGGGAAATTGCTGAAGAATTGGATATATCTGTCAAGACCGTTGAGAATCAGATGTATAAGGCTTTAGGTTTTATGAGGGAGAATCTTAAAGATTATCTCCCATTAATTTTATGGTTAATTTTTTTAAGAATGGGTAAGTGAAAATGGATTTTAAACTGTCATATCCATAGAGACTGAATGAAAAAGGATCCAAGAGATATCGATCAAAAGAAGCTTGTGCTTTTTCTTCTTGATGAGATTTCTGAAGCCGGACGCTTTGAAGTGGAAGTATGGCTTGAAAGATCTCAGGAGAACAGGGATGAATATGAAGCATTAAAAAAAACCTGGGATGAAACAGGTAAGCTGGACAATTTTCCAAGGAAGATTGATGTCGATAATGTTTGGGCCAAATTCTCCGAAAAACTGGATCCGGAAATTTCCGATGAGTCCGCAAACTCTAGCTCTCAACCTGCA